>JAFAWZ010000159.1 GCA_019241495.1 Acidimicrobiales bacterium
CTGGCGGGGCGACAGGTTCACGCTTATGGGGAGATCGACACCCAAGCGGGAGCGCAGCTCGTTGATGAACGCGCATGCATCTTCGAGCACGAACTGGCCGATGGACAGGATGAGACCGCTCTCCTCGGCCACCGGCACGAACCGGTCGGGCGCGACCATGCCGTCCACGGGGTGGCGCCAGCGCACCAGCGCTTCGGCGCCGACGACCCGCTGGTCGGCTACCGACACCACCGGCTGGTAGTGCACCTCGAACTCGCCCCGCTCGATTCCCTTGCGCAGGGCCGCCTCCAGCTCGAGCCGTTCAGTCGAACGGATGCCCATGAGGGCCTTGTCGAACACCTGATAGGTCCCGCCGCGCCCCTTGGCCCGGTGCATGGCCACGCCGGCGTCGCGCAGCGCGTCATCGGCCCCCTGCCCCGGCTCGACCAGCGTGATGCCGATGGAAACGGTCGGAACGATCTCGCGGCCGTCGTCGAGCACGAGCGGGTCGTCCATGGCGTCGCAGACGCGCTGGGCAACGGCAATCGCTTCCCGGATGCCGTCCACATCCTCCAGGAACACCACGAATTCGTCGCTGCCGAAGCGGGCAAGTAGCGCGTCGGTGCCGACCGCCCCGGCCATGCGGTCACCGACTGCGACGAGAATTCCGTCCCCGGTGTCGTTTCCGAGGCTGTGGTTGATGGCCTTGAACCGATCGACATCGGCGGAGATCAGAGCATGGACCCGGCCCGCCGGCCGCGGCCGCTGCAGGGCGGCCTCGAGGCGCTCCACGAGGAGGCGGCGGTTACCCAAACCGGTCAGCGTGTCGTGGTAAGCCCGCCACGACATGCTCGCTTCGAGCTTCCGGCGCAGGACGACCGATCGGAACCAGCTGCCCACGGCGGGCAGGGCGAGCAAGGCGACGATCCACCAGTGCGTGGTCCGGCTGCCGAAGCCGTAGGCGAGGGCGGCCGCGATGCTGATGGCGACCGCCGCCACAGTGAGCCGGGCCGCGCTGAACAGCCGGCGTCCGCTTTCTGTGCTCTTCCCCTGGGTCAGCACTCCGGAAGGTATCGGTGCCGAATCGATCATTCTTTAAGCCCTGTGGCCCTCTGGGCACCTCGCCTGTCAGCAGATGGCATTACCGGGCTCTTCGTCCCATTCACTACATGGTAGCGAGGATCTCGGCCACCATCCCGATTGTCGTCTCAGGGTGTAAAAAGGCGAATCGGGCGACTGTGTCACCCTGCCACTTGGTAGGGGTGACGAAGCCGATCTGCTCGGCCAGGAGCCGCTTGGACCAACCGTCGTAATCGGCCGGCGCCCACCCGTCGCGGCGGAACAGCACGATGGACAGGTCGGGCTGGCGCAGCAGCGTGAGCCCCCGCGTGCGGCGGATCAGATCGGCCGCCTGGCGGGCCACGCGCAGACCACTCTCTACTGCGTCGCGGTAGGCGTCGGTGCCGTGGACCGCCAGTGAGAACCAAAGGGGGAGCCCGCGGGCCCGGCGGGTCAGGTGGTAGGCGTAGTCGCTCGGGTTCCATTCCTCCGGAGCATCGGTGTGTATGACGTCGAGATAGCCGGCGTCCTGGGCATGAACGGTGCGCGCCAGGTGAGGGTTGCGGTATATGAGAGAAGCGCAGTCGAACGGGGCGAAGAGCCATTTGTGAGGGTCGACTACCAGAGAGTCGGCGTGCTCGATGCCGGCGAAACGGTCCCTCACCGAGGGAGCGAACAGCGCGGCGCCTCCGTAGGCCGCGTCGACGTGGAACCAGAGGTTCTTCCTCTCGGCGACGGCCGCGATTCCGGCCAGGTCATCGATGATGCCGGCGTTGGTGGTGCCGGCCGTAGCGACGACGGCAACCACGTCGCCCTCCTCTGGATCTGAGCGCAGGGCGGCTTCGAGGTCGGCTCCGGTGAACCGGTCGCCCGCGGTCGGGACGGCGAACGGCTCGACCCCGATAACGGTCAGGGCCTTGGTGATGGACGAATGGGCCTGGGTGCTGACCGCCACCCGCAGACGAGCCGGCCGGTCAGGAGCGAAGCGGCGATACCCGACCTCACGAGCCACCACCAGAGCGGAGAGGTTCCCGGCGCTGCCCCCTGAGACGAAACAGCCGCCCGCCCCCGCCGGCATGCCGGCCTGAGCGGCGATCACTCCCAGCGCCTGGTTCTCCGCCGCGACCGCGCCAGCGGCCTCGAGCCAGGAGGTGCCCTGCAGCGACGAAGCCGACACCACCATGTCGAACAAAAGGGCAGCCTTCGACGGGGCAGCCGGTATGAACGCCAAGAACCGGGGGCTGTCACAAGAGATAACGGCCGGTGCCAGCTTCTCGGCAAAGATGTCGAGGACCCGAGCCGGATCGTTTCCCTCGGGCGTGATCAGCCCGGCGAGGGCCTCCTCGAGGCGGCGTTTGTCGCCGGTGAGATCGAGTGGCACCGGGTCCAGGTTCAGTCGTCCTCGGCAGTACTCGAATATCAGGGAGGCGAGCTCGTCATCCGCGACGAACAGGGGGTTCGGCATTCCCACAGCTTGCCCGAGGGTCAGCCGACCGGTTCCCGCCCGCGTCCGGCCCGATACTCGCTCACCGCCCACAGATCAGTGACCCGCCGAGGCTCGAACCGGGCCCAACCGCCGTCGTCGCCGATGACCACGGCCAGGCCTCCCGGGCTCTTGGACCGCACGATCCATCCGTCATCGAAGCGCACGACCCGGCCCACTTCCGCGGGCGGGCAACCTCTCTCGACCAACCGGGCCAGCAAGCCGGAGGGCACCTCGTCGCGGGCGACTGTGGTGAAGTGCGGGTCCGGTGCAGCTCGGATCTCGCCCCGGTCGACCGCCGCGTTGTGCCGGTCGGAGCGGTTCTTGGCGAACATGACCGTGGCCGCTCCGGATCCGATGAAGAGCACGGCCAGGGTCGCTCCAGCCTGGGGTGCGACGGCCGCTACCACCAAGGCCACGAGCAACGGGGCACCAACCACGACCACCCGGCCGACCAGAGGGTACCTGGCCCACTGCTCACGGAGCGGGGGCAGATGGCCGGGATAGGCGTCGCCCGATCGAGGAGGCGAAATCACCGGGTGCGCTTGGTCATGGTCCGCCAAGTCTGCCAGCGTCTCAGGTGGCGGTCCGAGCCGGTAACGTGCCGGGTCGGCTGAACGGCCGGCCCGAGAGGAGCGGAGACCTTGCCCACCACCATCGATCTGAAAGGCCGGAGCGCTCTGGTGACCGGTGCCTCGAAAGGCATTGGGCTGGCCATAGCCCGCATCCTGGCGGCGAATGGGGCGTCGGTGATGTTGTCGTCCCGCAAGCTGGATGGGCTGGAGGCGGCGGCCGCCACCATCGACGGCGAGACCGCAGTGTTCCCGGCCAACGCGGGTCGCCCCGACGACGCCCAAGCCTGCGTAGCCGCCACGATCAAGCGTTTCGGTGGGCTCGACATCCTCGTGAACAACGCGGCCACCAACCCTTATTACGGCCGGGCCATCGACATTGATCTGCCCAGGTTCGACAAGACCGTGGAGGTGAACCTGCGCGGCCCGCTGGTCTGGACGCAGGAAGCCTGGCGCCAGGTGATGTCGGAACGGGGCGGCAACGTGATCAACATCTCCTCTGTCGGCGGAATCAAGTACACAGGCTCGCTCGGCATCTACGACCTCACGAAGGCCGGGCTCATCTACCTGACCAAGCACCTCGCATCGGAGCTCGGTCCCACCGTCCGGGTGAACGCCATCGCCCCCGGGTTGGTCAAGACCGACTTCGCCCGGGTGTTGTGGGAGTCCGGCGGTGAGGAGCGGCCCCGACCCTGGCCCCTCCAGCGCCTGGGCCAGCCCGACGACGTGGCGCACGCCGCTCTCTATCTGGCCAGCGACCTGGCCTCATGGGTAACGGGCGAGGTGCTGGTCGTCGACGGGGGGACCGCCGTCACCTGAGCGGCCCGCCTCAGCAGAAGCGGAAATCTCATCCCTCGGGGAATACAGAGGAGTCAAGTGAGGTTTGTCGTGTTGGCGCTCGGTCCACTCCCCCGGACCTCGAGCGCTAGGGCGGTGCGCGGGCCGGGGCTCCCCCTCCCTGGCCCGACCCGCAAGATCACGTCCAGGGTCATACGACGATTCCGCTGCTGGCGGTGGACACAGTTGCGACGGTCGCCAAATCTTGGTGACAAGCGTCCACGGATTTTGCCGGCGACCACGGTGGCGGTCAGCGGGCTGTAGCCACAAACCCGATGGAAGCGGCTATTGGGAGCACTCTCCCAGCTTCACCACTGCGGGCGCGGACTTTCCCCGTTCGAGTGGCCACGCTCCAATAGGCCCGATGGGCCGCGTGGAGCGGCTTGGCCAGGGCCTTCGCCATACGGGCCGACATGGCCGGGAAATAGCCCATGGCGAGAGCTGACGGCGTGGATGTCCACTCCGGGTCGACCACAAAGGTCGAGATCGCAAATCCCGTATCGGTGAGAAGGTTGGTCAGCCCCACATGCGACCACGAGAAGTGGACGCCGGGGATGTACGGAGTCTGCCAGGTCACGTTGCCGATGAACATGCCTCCCGGCTTGAGCACGCGACGGACCTCGCTCAGAGCCACTTCGGGATAGCGGAACTGCTCCAAGACCGCGATCGACCACACGACATCGAAGAATCCGTCTACGAACGGGAGACGATGTCCATCGGCGAGCAACGGTGCGGCCGGATCGGCGTAGTCGATGCCAATGTAGTGGTAGCCACTTCTCTCTAGGAGCGGACGGGACCGCTGGTTCCCGCACCCGTAGTCCAACACGTTTCTGCCTTCTCCGGCCGGTAAGTAAGACGACAGGGGGCGGATGAGGTCGGTCGGGGGGGCGGGCACCTGCGGGCGGCCCAGAAGCGCCTCGGTCGGGACCGTAAGAGGAACCGCCAAACGCAGATCGAGCTGCCCCTCTGGAGTGTGAGGGTATTCGTGTTCGCATTGCGAACACACGAGCACGCTGGGAGCACCCTGGTAATCGAAGGGGACCCGACAAGCGGGACAGGCCAGAGATCTCGGTTGTGCTTCGGTCAGATACGACATCCCCATGCCTTTCTTGTCACCCCCGTTGGGAGCCCCGACCTGCATTTCAGTTGTGGGCCCGGCAGGGATCGAACCTGCGACCGAGGGATTATGAGTCCCCTGCTCTGACCGCTGAGCTACGGGCCCGTGGCCCGTACACGATAGGCGGTCACCAACCAGACCCGGACTGGAGCGGAACATATGTTCGATATAATGGGCCTAGTCGAGGCTTTGCTATCGTCGGAACCCGCTATCCGGGGTAGCTCAATTGGCAGAGCACTCGGCTGTTAACCGAATGGTTCTGGGTTCGAGTCCCAGCCCCGGAGCATCAGCACCCCTCCGCCAACTACTCGGCGGCTACTCCCCCTCGAGGTAGTCCCGGAGGTGTGCGGAGTGCATGGGGTGGCGCAGTTTGGCGAGCGTCTTGGACTCGATCTGGCGGATCCGCTCCCGGGTGACACCGAACTCCTTGCCCACCTCCTCGAGGGTGCGCATCTGGCCGTCGCCCAGACCGAAGCGGAGCTTCACGACCTTGCGCTCGCGCTCGGACAACTCGGCCAGCGCCTCGTTGACGGCCTCGTTTAGCATGGCCCGGGTTGCCGCCTCGGAGGGCGCGACCGCCGCGACGTCTTCGAGCAGATCGGACAGGCTGAAGTCGTCGTCACCCATCGGCTGCTCCAGCGACACGGTCTCCTGGCTGACTCGGAGGATCTCCCTTACCCGCTCGGATGTCATGGCGACCCGGCCGGCCACCTCGTCGACGGTCGGTTCCCGGCCGAGGTCTTGAAGCAGAAGCCGCTGGGTGCGCATCACCTTGTTGATCGTGTCGACCACGTGCACCGGGATGCGGATGGTGCGGGCCTGGTCGGCAATGGCCCGGGTGATGGCCTGGCGGATCCACCACGTCGCATAGGTGGAGAACTTGAAGCCCTTGGTGTAGTCGAACTTGTCGACCGCCCGCATCAGCCCCAGGTTCCCTTCCTGGATGAGGTCGAGAAACGCGATGCCCCGGTTGCGGTACCGCTTGGCGATGGACACGACCAGGCGCAGGTTGGCTTCGACGAGGATCCGTTTGGCCGCGATCCCCTCGCGGCGCATGCGCTCGTCCTCTGTGACCCGGAGCCGGTCGACGACCAGCTCCGACTCTTCCTCGTACTGGCCGAGCCGGTCGGTCGCCACCACACCGGCTTCCACACAGCGGGCCAGCACGACTTCCTCCGACGCGGTCAACAACGGGACCTTCCCGATCTCCTTCAGGTACATGCGCACCGGGTCACCCAGACCGGATCCGTTGTCCCCAACGATGCGCAGATCCACCAACGACGCGCGAGCCCGGCTCCGCCCCGGCCCCGCCAGCCGAGCCAGCTCCCGGCTCTCGTCCAGCACGGTCGCGCCGTTCGTCTCGTCTTCCTTGGCCCGCTCCAACAGCGTGTCGGTGTCGTCGCGCCACTCGATGCCCGCGGCCCGCACCCGGGCAATAACCCCTGCGATCACCTCCGGGGTCAGCTCGACCGACTCCATTATCGCCATCAGGTCGTCAGGAGTGAGGTGGCCCCGTTTCTGCCCGACGAGCAACAGGGCCACGAAATCACCGGTGAGAGCGCCCTCAGGGGTGAACGGCGACGAACCCCCCTCGGTCACTTCGCCTCCACGACCATCCCGTCGGTTTCATGACGGGCCACGATCCAGCCTACCAACCGTTCCTCGGCCTCGACCGCCGCACCGTGCTCGGTGACATTGTCGCTGCGCATCTGCTCGAGCGTCAGCTTCACCCACGCCTGTAGCGGCGCAAACTCGGGTTGGCGCTCAGGCGGGGCCTGGCGCACCTCGGTCTTCAGCTCCCGCAGCTCGCGTGCCGCGGCCCGCTCCACCAGCCGGATAATCACGTCGTCGGGCTCCGCGTAGCTCTCCTCCACCGCCAGCCGCTGCAACAGGTCAGCCGACAGCGGGTCAGCCCGCTCGATGGCCTCGTGCAGGGTCGCCGACTGGGTCAGGACATCGAAGGTGCTGCGGGCCAGAGGATGGGAAAAGAGTACGCCTTCCAGCCGGGCCGCGACTGCCTCGGGACGGTGCACGGCCAGCCGCAGGGCCTCCTGTTCCGGACCACTCAATGTGACATCGGGTGCCTCGCTTTTCACCCGAGCCGGGCCTGGTTCGACCGGGACCGAGGTGGCGCTCCCGCTCGCAGCCAGGGTGCGCAGCCGCTCGGGCTCCACCCGGCACCGGTCGGCGATCTCCATCAAGTACTGGTCCCGGACCAGCGGATCGGGATGCTCGCCGACCATGGCGACGGCCTGGCCCGCGGCGCGTGCTCTTCCCTCCGGCGTGGACAGATCGCCCCGGCCGAACAGGCGCTCGAGCCGGAAACCCAGGTAGGGACGGGCGTCTTTCACCGCATCCTGCAGCCCACCCCGGTCCGTCCGGGCCAGATCGGCGGGATCAGACCCGGCCGGTAGGGCGAGCACCCGTATGTCGACCTGGTAACGCTTCTCCCACTCGTAGAAGCGCTCGGCCGCGGCCTGGCCCGCGGTGTCGGCGTCGTAGGCCAGCACGATCTGGCGGGCGAACCTGGTGAGCAGCTTGATGTGCCCGTCGGCGAGCGCCGTGCCGCAGGTCGCCACCGCTTCGGCCACGCCCGCCTGGCGCAAACCGATCACGTCGGTGTAACCCTCGCACACGAGTACCCGCCCGCGGTCGACGACCTCCTTCTTGGCCCAGTTGAGTCCGTAGAGGACCTGGCTCTTGTCATAGACCGCGGTGTTCGACGTGTTCTTGTACTTGGGGCCGCGACCGCCGGGCAGGATGCGGCCGCCCGCCCCGACCGGCCGGCCGCCCGCCTCGAAGATCGGGAACAGGATCCGGCCCCGGAAGAAGTCGATGTACCGCCCCTGCTCGTCCACCGTGGCCAGCCCGGCGTCCACCAGATCGGATGCGGGCCGGCCCAGGGCCTTGACCAGAGTGTTCCATCCCTCCGGGGCCCAGCCGATCCTGTACCGGCGGACCACGTCGCCGTCGTATCCTCGTTCCCGCCTCAGATAGCCGCGTGCCGCCGCCGCGTCAGGTGACGACAGGAGCCGCTCGTGATACCACCCGATGGCGGCGTCGAGTGTCTCGGTGATGCGGTCCCGGCGCTGGCGGTCGCGGCCGCCCCCATCGTTTTGGTCGTAACGGAGCGAGATGGCGGCCCGGGCCGCGAGCTTCTCCACCGCCTCGACGAAATCGAGGTGCTCCACCTCCCGGAGGAACGTGATGGCATCACCTTTGGCCCCGCAGCCAAAGCAGTAGTAGACGCCGAGCTCGGCGTTCACCGAGAACGACGGCGACTTCTCGGTGTGGAACGGGCACAGCCCCACCCAGCGAGTCCCGGCCCGACGCAGGGCCAGATGCTCGCCGGCCAGCGCGACGAAGTCGGTGGCGGCTCGGACCCGAGCGATGTCCTCGTCGACTATCCCCACTGGGAGTCGAGCTTAAGACGCACGCGGCCGGTGCTCAGCCGTGGTTGATCACGGCCTGGGCCGCGGCCAGCCGGGCGATCGGAACCCGGAACGGTGAGCACGAGACGTAGTCGAGACCAGCGGTGTAGAAGAAGTCGATCGATTCGGGGTCGCCCCCGTGCTCGCCGCACACCCCGAGCTTGATGGTCGGGTTGGTGGACCGGCCTCGGCCCACCGCCTCCTTCACCAGCTCGCCCACGCCGGACTGGTCGATCGTCTCGAACGGGTTGCGTTTGAGCAGGCCCAGCTCGAGGTAGGTCGACATCATCCGGCCCTCCACGTCGTCCCGGGAGAATCCGAAGGTCATCTGGGTCAGATCGTTGGTGCCGAAGCTGAAGAAGTCAGCTTCGGCAGCCAGCTCGTCGGCGCGCACCGCGGCCCGGGGCGTCTCGACCATGGTGCCGATGAGCACCTCGGGCTTCTTGCGCAAACCCTGGGTCTCCTCGTCGATCGCCTGCACGACCCAGGAGCGGGCCAGCCCCAGCTCTTCCCGGGTGACAGTCAGAGGGATCATCACCTCGACCTTGGGTTTGCCACCGGCCGCGACCCGCTCGGCGGCCGCCTCCAGTAGGGCCCGCACCTGCATGCCGTACAGGCCCGGTTTGATGACCCCGAGGCGCACCCCTCGGGTGCCGAGCATGGGGTTGAACTCCTCCCACTCGCGCGCCGCGGCCAACAGCTCCTTCTCCTCGCCGGACAGGCCGGTGGTGGCCTCCTTTATCTCGAGCTCCTCGATGGACGGGAGGAACTCGTGCAGCGGAGGGTCGAGCAGTCGCACGGTCACAGGAAGTCCGTCCATGGCCTCGAGGATCGAGACGAAATCCTGCTTCTGGGCCTCCCTCAGCTCCTCCAGCGCGCTCTTCTCCTCATCGGCCGATGAGGCCAGGATCATCCGGCGGACGATGGGGAGCCGGTCCTCGGCGAGGAACATGTGCTCGGTACGGCACAGCCCGATGCCCTCGGCTCCGAACTCGCGGGCTTTGGCCGCGTCCGGCCCGTTGTCGGCGTTGGCCCGCACCGCGAGCCGCCCCTTGCGGATCTTGTCAGCCCACTTGAGGACGACGTGGAACTCGTCGGGAGGGCTGGCGTCTTTCAACGGGACCTCCCCGAGAGCGATATGACCGGTGCTGCCGTCGATCGAGATGTACTCGCCTTCGTGGACGGTAGAACCCCCGACGGTGAAGCTGCGGCCCGAGATGCGCACCGACTCGGCCCCGACCACGGCCGGCTTGCCCCATCCCCGGGCCACCACGGCCGCATGGCTGACCAGGCCACCGCGGGTCGTCAGGATCCCTTGGGCGGCGATCATGCCGTGCACGTCCTCGGGTGAGGTCTCATTGCGCACCAGGATCACCCGCTCGCCTCGGTTGGCCGCCTCCTCGGCGGCGTCGGCAGTGAAGACGACCTGGCCCACTGCCGCGCCGGGCGACGCCGCCAGCCCCTTGCCCAAAAGCTGCCGGGGGGGCTCGGCGAACTGCGGGTGGAGGACCTGGTCGAGGTGGTCGGCCGCGACTCGCGAGACCGCCTCCTCCTGGGAGATCTTCCAGCCCCGCTGCTTGGTCATGTCTACGGCCATCTTCAGGGCGGCCCGGCCGGTGCGCTTGCCGACCCTGGTCTGCAACATCCACAGCTTGCCCTGCTCAATGGTGAACTCGGTGTCACACATGTCGCGGTAATGGGCCTCGAGCCGGCCGAAGATGCCCATCAGCTCCTTGAAGATGTCGGGGAAGCGCTCCTTCAGCGCCGAGAGGGGCAGGGTGTTGCGGATGCCAGCCACCACGTCCTCGCCCTGCGCATTGATGAGGAAATCGCCGTACTCGCCCTGGGTCCCCGTAGCGGGATCCCGGGTGAAGCCCACCCCGGTACCGGAGCGGTCGTCGCGGTTACCGAAAACCATGGCCTGGACGTTCACCGCGGTGCCCAGGTCGTGGGGGATGCGCTCCCGGACCCGGTAGGCAACCGCACGCGCCCCGTTCCAGGAACGGAAGACCGCTTCGATGGCCCCCCGCAACTGGTCCCCGGGCTCTTGGGGGAACGGCCGGCGGGTCTCGCGCTCGACGATCCGCTTGTACTCCTCGCAAAGCTCCTGCAAGGCCCCGGCGGCCAGGTCGGCGTCGCTGGACACCCCCGACTGTTGCTTGGCCCGCTCGAAGGGCTCCTCGAACAGATCACCCTCCAGGCCCAGCACGATGCGCCCGTACATGGAGATGAAGCGACGGTATGAGTCGTAGGCGAAGCGGTCGTCGCTGGTCTGGTCGGCCAAGCCCTTGACCGACGAATCGTTCAGCCCGAGGTTGAGGACCGTGTCCATCATCCCAGGCATGGAGAATTTGGCACCGGAACGGACACTTACAAGGAGGGGGTCAGCCGCATCGCCCAACCTTTTTCCCATGGCCTTCTCGAGCCGCCGTACCTGCTTGGCCACCTCGTCGGTGAGACCCTCCGGCCAGCCTCCCTGCATGTGGGCGCGGCATGCGTCAGTGGTGATGGTGAACCCGGGCGGCACGGGCAGGCCGAGCACCGAGGTCATCTCGGCCAGGTTCGCTCCCTTGCCACCGAGGAGATCTTTCATCTCCATGGGCGGGCGGCGGTGCTTGTGGTCGAAGGAGTAGACGAGGGGCATGCCCCGAAGTCTAAAAGCCTGCGATGCCCAGGCGTGACCGCACTTCTTCCACGACCCGCTCGATCGGGACGCGGACCTGAGCGGTGGTGTCGCGGTCGCGGATCGTGACGGCCCGGTCTTCGAGGGAATCGAAATCGATGGTCACCGCGAGCGGGGTGCCGATCTCGTCCTGACGCCGGTAGCGGCGCCCGATGGACTGGGTCTCGTCGTAGTCGCACATGGCGATGGGCTGCAGCAAGCCGAGCACCTCTTCCGCGACGGGAACGAGGGTCTCCTTCTTGGACAGGGGCAGGACCGCCACCTGGTAGGGGGCGATGCGGGGGTGGAGCCGCAGCACCGTACGCTCCTCGCCGCCGATCTGGTCCCGGTCGTAGGCCGCGAGCAAGAAGGCCATCATGGTGCGTGTCGCTCCGGCGGCCGGCTCGATGACGTACGGGACATAGCGTTCACCGCTGGCCTGGTCGAAGTACTCCAGCTTCACCCCGCTGGCCTCGGCATGGGCCCGCAGGTCGTAGTCGGTCCGGTTGGCGATGCCCTCGAGCTCGCCCCAGCCCCACGGGAACATGAACTCGACGTCGGTGGTGCCGGCCGAGTAGTGCGACAGCTCCTCTTGATCGTGGTCCCGCAGCCGCAGCCTCTGGCGGTCGATGCCCAAGCTCACGTACCACTCGAGGCGCTCCGTGCGCCAGTAGTCGAACCACTTGTCCGCTTCGGCGGGCGGAACGAAGTACTCGAGCTCCATCTGCTCGAACTCCCGGGTCCGGAACACGAAGTTCCCCGGGGTGATCTCGTTGCGGAACGACTTGCCGATCTGGGCGATGCCGAAGGGGGGGCGCTTGCGGGAGGTCTGCAGGACGTTGAGGAAGTTCACGAAGTGGCCCTGGGCCGTCTCGGGCCGCAGGTAGGCGACCGATCCTTCGTCCTCCAGCGGGCCGGCGTGGGTCTTGAACATCAAGTTGAAGGCCCGGGCCTCGGTGAGATCGGTGCTGTCGCAGTTCGGGCAGTGGACCAGGCCGTCGGCGGCGGCCGGCTCGAGGTGGTCGGCTCGCCAGCGTTCCTTGCACTTGCGGCAGTCGACCATGGGGTCGGTGAAGTTGGCCAGGTGGCCCGAAGCCTCCCAGATGCGGGGGCTGGAGAGGATTGCGGCGTCGAGGCCGACCACGTCGTGGCGCATCTGCACCATGGAGCGCCACCACTCGTTCTTGACGTTGCGCAACATGAGCACGCCGAGGGGCCCGTAGTCGTAGGTGGAGCGAAACCCGCCGTAGATCTCGGCGCTGGGAAAGATGAAGCCTCGTTGCTTGGCGAGCCTGACGATGTCTTCCATGTCGACGACGGGCATAAGGGTCACCAGGCTACCGGGGCACCAGCAGCGGCCCGATTCGGGAGTCGTTTAGTGAACCTGGCATTGTTTCAATGGATCTAAGCTGTTTTTATGCCAAGTTGGTGAACCTCAACCCAGGACCGGGGACCTCGCGCATCAGGTGCAGGGTGCGCAATCGCCGCTCGAGGTGGGCCTCGAGGGTAGAGGTGGCCAAGTGGCTCACAGTGGAGACGGTGGGGCCGGGTGGCTCGCCGAGCGCGGCGGCCAGCTGCCCGCCCAGTATGCGCTGGATCAGCCGCAAGGTCTCCCCCTCGACCGGGGTACCCCGCCGGTGCTCCCGGCACAACGTCCCCCCCTCCACCGGGTCGAAGCTCACCGTGTCGGGGGCGCCGCAGCGCACGCACCCGTCCACGACGGGCGCCACGCCCTCCAAGGCGAGGAGCTTCCAGTAGAACGCCCCGACCAGAAGGGCAGGGCGGGGGTCCCACTCACCCAGGACGCGCAGCGCCCCGGTCAGCATCTTGAACAGCGGCGGGTTGGTCTCCCCCTCCTGGGCGACCTGGTCGACCGCCTCGACCAGGGCCAGCGCGTCGGTCATACGGTCGAGGTCCTCACGTATGGGCCGGTGGTGGTCCACCGTCTCGGCCTGGCTGATCACGTCCAGGTTGCGCCCCTCGTAGAGCAGGAGGCTGACGTGGCCGGGCGGCTCTAGCCGCCCACCGAAGCGGCTCTTGGTCTTGCGGATGCCCTTGGCTACCGCCCGTACCTTGCCCCGCCCCCCGGTCATGAGCACCACGATGCGGTCCGCCTCCCCCAGCTTGTGGGTGCGTAAGACGACCGCCTCCTCGCGGTACAGGCTCATCCGGTCATCGGGGGACCATCAAAGATGGTCCCCCGACCTGCAACATTGGCTCGCTCCACTCGGTCGCCTGCAACATTGGCTCGCTCCACTAGGTCGCCTGCAACATTGGTTCGCTCCACTAGGTCGCCTGCAACATTGGTTCGCTCCACTGGTCGCTCACGGTATGCCGTCGTCGCGCTGAGATCCGGTATTGCCGTAGCGGCGGTCGCGCGCCTGGAACTCCCGGACCGCCTCGAGCAGGTTCTCCCGCCGGAAGTCGGGCCACAGAACGTCGCTGAAGACGAGCTCGCTGTAGGCCAGCTCCCACAACAAGAAGTTCGAGATCCGGTACTCGCCCGAGGTACGGATCACCAGGTCGGGGTCGGGCAGCTCGGGGCTGTAGAGATGCTTGTGGATCGTGCGCTCGTCGATCCTGCCCGGCGAGACCCCCGAGGCGACGATCGCCTTGACGGCATCGACGATCTCGGCCCGGCCCCCGTAGTTGAAGGCCACCGTGAGGGTCATGGCCCGGTTGTGCCGCGTCAGGTTGGCCGCATCGTCCATGCGCCGGACCACCCAGCGGGGCACCCGCCAGTCCCGCCGGCCCATGAAGCGGATGCGCACCCCCATGCGGTGCAGGTCGTCGCGGCGGCGGGTCAAGAGCTGGTCGGCGATGACGTTGAGCAGGAAGCGCACCTCCTCGTGGGGGCGTCGCCAGTTCTCGGTGGAAAAGGCGTACACGGTGAAGTACGGGATGCCGATCTCGAGCGCCCCGCACGCCGCATCGAACAACGCCTCCTCCCCCGCCCGGTGCCCCTCCGTCCGCGGCAACCCCTGCTTGGTCGCCCAACGGCCGTTGCCGTCCATCACGCACGCCACGTGGCGCGGAACTCGGTTCGGGTCCAGGCCTTCCAGGTCCACCATTGGCACGGTAGCGCCGAGTCGCCAAGAGCTGGGATTCGGTCACGCGCCCAGGCCGGGCGAGGCTTCTAGCCGGGAGAAGTGCCCGATCCCGCCGTAGATGCTGCGTTGGAGCGCGCCACCGGGGCTATCGCCGGCCACGAGGAACGCCCCTCCCAGCTGGCCATGGCCCAGGCCGTGGCGGCGGCCATCGCTGAGCAACGGCACCTGATCGTCCAGGCTGGGACCGGGACGG
>JAFAWZ010000213.1 GCA_019241495.1 Acidimicrobiales bacterium
CGCTCCCCCGCCCAGGGTGAGGAGCTGGGCCAGGTCCAGTCCGAGGAACAAGCCGCGTCGCTCCAGCGGCGGGAAGGAGTAACGGGGGCCCGGATCAGTCATCGCAGCCGCTCTCAGCCAGGGGCCAGTCGGCGGGATGTTCCGGGATGGGTTGGGGATCCACCGACGCGGCCGGCGAGGGACTGCTCTTGGAAGCGGCCGCCCGGGCCATCACGAGCTGGGTGACCGGATGGAACGGGGCGCCGGCGACGGTGCGGACCGTGTTGGCGGTCGCCCGGAACGGGCGGCGGGACAACCCTTCGAGATGGGCGATGGCCGCCGTTTCCACCACCGGCGCAAGGCGCAGCAGCGTGAAGGGGGCGAATCCAGCCAGAAGCAGGATCCCGGCTCCCGACACGGTGGCGTCCACCCCGGCCCCCGATCCGAGCGCGGCCAGCCCGAGGCTCAGCGAAGCGACGATCACGAACTTGGAAAGGATGGCCGCGGCAAGGATCTCGACCACCCGCTTGGCCATCCCGGCGGTAGAGGGCCACACGAACCCGGCCAGGGCCAGGGGCATGAAGAACGTGGCCACGTACACAGCCGAAGAGCGGACCATCAGCTCCAACCACACGAGAACAGTGCCGACGATGGTCACATTGGCGATGATGATCTGAACGAACACAGGCGCCTGGGCCACCGCCGCGCTACCCATGGCGTCGCTGAATTGCGTCGCGATGGCGTGCGACCGGTCCCCGAGGAAGACCCCGCACAGGCTGTCGGTGGCCGCCAGGGCCCACCCCGCGAATTGGGCGCCCGCCAGCCCGGCGACGACCGCCACCGGCAGGCCGATCCCCCAAACCCGGAACAAGCGGCGCACGTCCTGGCGGAGCACCGGACCGATCGTGGCTGCCATGAGCAACGGCAGCACCACAAGCAGCAACTCCGACTCCATGAGGGAGGACTCCTTGCGGAACCATGCCGCGTCCAGGTTCACCGTGGTGGTCCCGAGCACGAGGTCCATGACGTGCCCGACGAGCCAATTGGCCGCGTCCACGGCCGCCGATCTGACCGCGTCGAGGACGGCAGCCGCCGCCGCGCTCGAGATGTCCTGGCCGATGTTCGGGATGAGGCCGCCCGTTGCCGCGGTCATCTGATCTGGTTCCCGAGGTGAAGCAGCGAGGTGATGATGTACGGGGCCCCGCCGATCAGGATGGCGGCCAGGCCCGAGACCAAGACCCCGCGGCGTCCGTTATAGGCCTGCTGGTAGTTCTGGGAATAGTGGCCGAAGGCCCACATGATGGCTCCCAGGACGATCCCTACCACCGCGGCGATGAGCGCCCAGCCGCCGATGCCGTTGGTGAGCTGTTGCAACACGTTGGCTCCCGGCAGCTGGTTGGCATCTGGGTTGAGCGTGACCCCACCGCCGCTACCAGCAGTCCAAAGAGACGACCAAAGTCCCACACCGCACCTCCTTCGACGAACAACCGGCTAGATAATAGCTTATCATGATTTTTAATGTCAAACCCAAGGACCGGTGTGTCCCGACCTTTTGAGATATTTGATGCTCTTTCAATGTTATCTTTGTGACCAGATGTGATCTTTGTGACGCATTGACCGCACTATTTGCGGCTGACGCGTCACAAAGACGGACCGGAGCGCGTCGACCAAGCGTCGGAGCCCTCCCAGCCAAAGCCTTGGGACCACGGCCGCGGTAGGCTGCGCTCGAAGTCGAGCAAAACGGGGGGTAACCGGGTGAAGCTGGACACGCTCGAGGGAGTACGCGTCGTCGACCTCACCATGTGGGCATTCGTTCCGGCCGCCGGCTGCGTATTGGCCCAGTGGGGCGCCGACGTGATCAAGGTCGAGAACCCGCGCGCTCCGGATCCGATGCGCTTGCACGGCGGGTCGCTCGAGCCAGGCGGGGCCAGCCCCATCTTCCGCCACTACAACCGGGGCAAGCGGGCCATCGGGGTCAACCTGGCGAGCGACGAGGGGCGCGAGGTCCTCTACCGGCTGGCGGAACGAGCCGACGTGTTCTTGACGAGCTACCTCCCCGCCACCCGCCGCAAGCTCCGGGTCGACGTCGAGCACATCCGGACCCGCAACCCCGACATCGTCTATGCCAAGGGAACCGGCCGCGGCCCGCGCGGGCCCGAGGCCGAAGCGCCGGGTTACGACGGGGCCATCTGGTGGGCGCGCGGATCACTCGCCAGCTCGGCCCAGAACGGGGCGGGTACCGAATGGATTCCCGGTCAGGTCGGCCACGGCGACGGCATGTCGGGCATGACCCTCGCCGGTGGCGTCTGCGCGGGCTTGCTCAAACGGGCCCTCACCGGAGTGGCGCCCGTGGTCGACGCGTCCCTGCTGAGCACCGCCATGTGGTTCAACGGGCCACAGATCATGCAGAGCAAGGACGGCGTGCCCGCCACCTTGCCGGCCGGCGCCGACGCCCACCGGCGCCAACCGGCGACTCAGACCAATCAATACCGCACCAGAGACGGCCGCTGGATATCGCTGCACCTGTTGACCGATCCCGACGACCTGTTCACCGACATGGTTGATCACCTCGGCCGAGCCGACCTGGCCGCCGACCCCCGCTTCTCGAGCACCGCCTCACGGCGCATGCACAACGAGGAGCTCGTCGCCGAGCTTGACTCCATATTTGCCACCCGGGATCTCGACCAATGGCGGGAGGCTCTCGCCACGACCAAAGGGGTCTGGGCGGCGGTGCAAACGGCGGCCGAGCTGTACGAGGACCCCCAAGTCCTCGCCAACGGCTTCATCCGCGACGTCCCGTACCCGGCCGGGCCGTTGTCGCTGGTAGCCACACCGATCATGTTCGACGCCGAAGCGGGCGAGCCGGAACGGGCCCCCGACTTCTGCGAGCACACCGACGAGGTCCTGAGCGAGATCGGCTGCGCCGCCTCGGAGATCGCCGCCTTGCGCAATTCTGGTGCGATCGGATGACCACAACAAGAGCCACAAAGCGGGCCACAGCGCGAGCCGCGGTTCTCACCGCACCCGGCTCGCTGGAGCTGTGGGACGTGCCGGTCCCCGAGGTGGGAGACGACGACGGCCTCCTGGCGGTCGAAGCCTGCGGGATCTGCGGCAGCGACGTGGAGCAGCTCCGAGCCGAACGACCCGCCGATTACTACCCGATCACCCCCGGTCATGAGCCGATCGGGACGGTGATTGCTCTCGGTGAGGGAGCACGCCAGCGCTGGGGGGTGGAGGTCGGCGACCGGGTCGGCGTCGAGGCGGCGATCTCGTGTGGACGCTGTGCGCACTGCCGATCGGGCCGCAGCATCGGCTGCACCGACCCGCGGCTGCCCGGCCCGATCAGGTCCTACTCCACCATTCCCTTCAGGGTTCCGCCCCACCTCTGGGGGGGCTACTCGGAAGTCCTCTATCTCGATCGGGAGGCGCGGGTCCACCAGGTGCCCGACCATGTCACCCTCGAGGAAGCCGCCCTGCTGAACCCCATGGCGAATGCGATCGAGTGGTCTGTGCTCACGCCCCGGCCACTGCCCGGGTCGACGGCGGTCGTTCTCGGATGCGGCCAGCGCGGGCTGCTCTGTGTCGCGGCCTTGCGCGAAGCGGGGGTCGCGACCATCGTCATCACCGGTCTGCGATCCGACCGCCACAAGTTGGAGCTAGCCTCGCTTCTCGGGGCTGACGTCACGGTGTGCGTGGAGGACGAGGAAACCATCGAGGCGGTGCGCAACGCCACGGGAGGAACCTTCGCTGACCTGGTGGTCGACGCCACTCCCTACGCCACGCAGCCTGTCACCGACGCGCTCGAGATCACCAAGCCGGGAGGCACCATCGTGCTCGCTGGTGTCAAGGCCGGCCGGTCCATACCGGGATTCGTGAGTGACCGGCTGGTGATGAAGGAGCTCACGCTAAGAGGAGTGCTCGCCGCTCGGACCGAAGCGTTCGATCTGGCCATGAAGATCATCGCGTCGCGACGGCACCCGCTCGGCGAGCTGCATACCCACGCCTTCCCACTGGATCGAGCCGCCGAAGCGGTGGCGACCCTGGCCGGCCACGGTGGAGGAGCTCCAGCCGTGGCCATAACCATCAACCCGGACAAGTAGCCGGGGGGACCCGTTCGGAGAAGTCCTCTAGCCCTCCGCCCGAGAGGTGCCGAACATCTCGTCGAGAGTTACCGGTTCGAGACCGCGCTCATCGATGATGCTGCGGATGCGGTCGAAGAGATGGGTCACGGTCGGGTGGTTGGCATGGCCGAGCATCACCGTGCCCGGCTTCAGGTACTGCGTCGCCTGGGCCATCAACTCGTCGGGTGTCAACAACGTGGCGTCACCGAAGGTCCCGTTCCACATGAGGACCTTCGTGTACCCGAGCTGTCCGGCTATCTCATCGGTCCGGGCATTGTGGTACCCGAACGGCGGCCGGTACCACGGCCGTGAGGTCACACCAAAGGTCTGCTCTATCCACAACTCGTTCCTATCGAGCTCGGAGTGCACCTGAGCGTTGGACGATCTGGTGAGATCGTAATGGTCGTAGGTGTGATTGGCTATCTGCACCTGGCCGGCCTCTATGAGCGGCTTCAGCGTGTCGGCGAAGGGTTCCCAGTACCCGCGGTAAGCCCCGTTCGGCGAGAAGGTGATGTGAATGCCGGTCTGCTGGACGAACGCCACATAGGCGGCGACGCATTCGGCGCAGTAACCGTCGTCGATGGTGAGGGCGAGCTGGTTGGTCGTGCTCTGAGCGCCGAACACCGTCGTGGGCCGGCCTGGGTGAGGCGGCGGGATGGCACCGAGCTGCACCACAGGAGGAACCGTTGTCGTGGTGGTGGACGGGGGGACGGTCGTCGCGACAGATGCCTGGGTATGGCCCTCCCGACGTATGCGCGAGGTGGTCGGTGCAGAGCCGGGCGGCATGGCGTTCGCGTCGGTCCGACCGGTGGCCGTG
>JAFAWZ010000065.1 GCA_019241495.1 Acidimicrobiales bacterium
GGTCGCGGTCGGGGCCGGACTGTTGTGGCTGGGTTGGAACGGCTTCAACGGCGGCGACCCGTACTTCGCCAGCGCCGACGCGGCGACCGCCGTCGTGAACACGAACCTGGCCACTGCAGCCGCCCTTTTGACCTGGGTGGTCTGGGACATGTTCCTCGGTAAGGCCAAGAAGCCCACCTTCCTCGGGTCGGTGAACGGCATGATCGTCGGCTTGGTGGCCATCACCCCGGCGGCCGGCTATGTGAGTGGCACAGGCGCACTGCTCATCGGGCTCATCGCGTCGAGCATCGTGTGGTTCGCGTGGACCTACATACAGCCGATCACTCTCAAGTATGTGGACGACGCCATGGGCGTGGTGTTCACCCACGGTCTGGCCGGACTTTGCGGGGGCCTGCTGGTCGGGATCTTCGCCGATCCGGCCGTGGTCATCTACGCCTCGACGGGAACGTCGAAGACCGGGCTCACCCCGTTTACCGTGACCGGATGGCTCTATGGCAACCGCCATCAGTTCTTCATCCAGCTGTTCGCCGCGCTCACCATCATCGTCTACGACGCCATTGTCACGGCGATCATCCTGTTCATCTTGAAGGTCGTGTTCCGGGGCCTGCGCATGCCCGATGACCAGCTCGAGCTCGGTGACCTGGCCGTCCACGACGAAGAGGCCTACCCCCCCGACGAGGGCTACACCCGGGTCGGGGAGCTGGCTGGTGTCGGCGCGGGCGGCAGCGGCTTCGAGCAGGCCGGACTCAAACCACCGGGAGGCGCGGCTTCCCCAGACCTGGCAGGTGATGCCCGATGATGCTCGTCACAGCAGTTATCAAGCCGTTCAAGCTCGACGCCGTCAAGGAGGCGCTCGAAGCGGCCGGGGCCAAGGGCATCACGGTCACCGAGGCCCAGGGCTTCGGGCGCCAGAAGGGCCACACCGAGGTGTACCGCGGCGCCGAGTACCAGGTTGCCTTCACCCCGAAGATCCGCATCGATCTGCTGGTCGAGGAGGCCACAGTGACGGGCGTCATCGACGCCATCACCAAGGCGGCCCGCACGGACAAGATCGGCGACGGGAAGATCTGGGTCACCCGGGTCGAGACCGTCGTGCGCATACGGACCGGGGAAACGGGGCCGGATGCGATCTAGTGTTGTCGCGGTGAGCGACCGCTACGACGTCAGTGAGTCCCGCTCGGTCCGCTCGGTGTGGGTCTGGAGAGGCTTCTTCTTCATGTCCCTGGTCGCGGTCGGGATAGCCATCCTGCTGGCCGACAACGGTGCCACCACCTTCGCGGCCCTCTGGGCCGTCATCGCAGCCGGCTGGTTCGCCATATCCATGTGGCTGTGGCGGATGCACACCAAGGCCTACGAGGACTCCTAGGGGTACCGCCGCTCAGAGGGTGGCCGTGATGGCTTCCCTCAATAGTTCGAGGGTGGCCGGGTCCGTGACCCGGCCACCGCCGAACTGGCGGACGTAGAACACGTCGATGGCCTCCGCTCCGAGCGTGCTGACCAGGGCGCAGGTGATGGTCACCCCGGACGCCGCGAGGGCGTGGGCGACCCGGTACAGCACCGGGCCCCGATCGGGGGCGCGCACCTCCACGATGGTGGAGTCGGTGGTGGACCGGTTGTCAAAGATGACCCTTACCTCAGGAGCCCGAGCTGCGGTCGGTGCCCGGTAACGGCTGTAGCGCGCCTCGCGCTCGACCAGCCGGCGGTCAATGTCGATCGCCCCGGCGAGGGCGGTCTCCAGATCGGACTGGAAACGGTTCCACTCCGGCAGCTCTTCGAAGGCGGCGGTCACATCGAAGCGGAGCAGGGCCATATCGGTCGCGGGATCCGACATGGTCGTGGCCGCCCTCACGTTCGCGCCCGAAAGAGTCAGAACTCCTGCCACGACAGCGAGAAGCCCAGGCCGGTCCGGGGTCGCCACCACCAGCCGCCCGTCTTCGAAGCTGACCGAAAGACGGCCTTGCGAGAGGAGGGCCCGCTCGGAGTCCGAGAGGGCGGCCCGACGGTTGTCCGGTGGCGGGTGCCCCTCGAGGGTGGCGGCCACCAGGGTCACCAGCCGGGTGACGAGACCCGACTTCCACCGGCCCCAGGCGGCCGGGCCGGTGGCCACGCTGTCCGCCTGGGTCAGTGCACCGAGCAGCTCGAGGGTGTCGATGTCGCCGACCTCGGCCGCCACCAGGCGGGCCGTCGCCGGGTCGTCCAGGTCCCGGCGAGTGGCCACGTCGGGCAGCAACAGGTGATGGCGGACCAACGAGACGAGGGTGGCGACGTCGGCCTCGGGCATCCCGAGCCGGGGACCGAGCTTCTCCACCACGGCGATGCCGATCTCGGTGTGGTCGCCTCCTTGGCCCTTGCCGATGTCATGGAGGAGCGCTCCGAGCAGGAGGATGTCCGGTCGGCGGACCGAGCTCTGCAGGGCGGCCGCCCCGGCGACGGCCTCGAGCAGGTGGCGGTCGACAGTGAAGCGGTGGTAGGCGTTGCGCTGGGGCCGGTTGCGGACCGGTGACCACTCCGGCAGGTAGCGCATCCAGACTCCCCGCTGGTCGAGCGCCTCGATGGCGCCGATGGCCGCCCGGCCCGCGCCGAGCAGTCGGAGCAGCGCCTGCAGCACCTCCGGCGCCCAGGTCCCGTCGGGTGCCAGCGCTCTGGCCGCCAACCGGTCCAGGGTCGATCGGGCGATCGGCAGGTCCCGCTCGGCGGACGCCGCCGCGACCCGCAGGGCCAGCGACACGTCGATCGCCGGGTCAGCGCCCGCGAGTAGGGCTATCTCGCCGTCGCGCACCACGATCCCGGGCTCGATCACCACGTCGCCGCTGCCCCGGCGACCTTTCGGGCCGGCCAACCACGACTCCAGCCGCCTCCAACTGTCGTCGGAGACCCAAGCGACGGCCCGGGCCGCGTCGGCTACCGCCGCCATGAGCACATCGGCGTCCTCCACGGCCAGCGCGGCGGCGACCACGTCCTGATCCTGCAGCAGCAACACATTGGTGGCCGAGCGGGTGGGGCGTTGCAGCTCCACCCGCACCGACATCAGGGTGTCGCGGGCCCACCGGAGCAACCGGTCGCCCGTCACCTCGGCCAGGACCGGGGAGACCTTGGTCAGTGATTGGAGCAGTTCGACGTCGCGGAGACCGCCGCGGGCCTCTTTGAGATCAGGCTCGAGGAGGAAGGCCAGGTCCCCGAAACGCTGGTGGCGGGCCCGGGTCAGCTCGTCGAGGCGGGGCAGCCAGCGGTCCCGCCGGGTCTGCCACATCTCCAGGACCCGGCTCTGCACCGCCCCGGCCAGCGCCTCGTCGCCGGCTACCAGGCGGGCATCGAGCAGGCCCAGGGCGACCTTGATGTCCTCGTCCATGGCGGCCCGGACCTCTTTGGCGGTGCGCACGCTGTGGTCGAGGGGCAGGCCCGAGTCCCAGATGGGGTACCACACGGCGTCCGCGATGCGCCCGACTCCCTTGTGGCCGTCGTGCACCAGCAGTAGGTCCAAGTCGCTGCCGGGGGCGAGCGAGCACCGGCCGTAGCCGCCCACGGCCAGGAGGGCCAGGCCGGCCGCTTCGGGCGCGGCCCGGGAGAACACCTCGGCGACCCAACGGTCCACCGTCTCGGCCCAGGCTCGACACCAGCCCAGCCCGGTGAGCTCCCCCGCCTCGAGGAGCTCGGACCGGAGGTCTTTAAGCTCGGGCACCCTGGTTATCGCCCAGCTCCCGCATCGACTCGACCTGCAGCTCGGACCCGAGCATGTACACCCGGGGGACGCCGGTCGGGATCTCCAGGTTGGTGATCTCGGCGTCTGAGATGCCGTCGAGGTGCTTGATGAGGGCGCGCAGGCTGTTGCCGTGGGCCGACACCAGCACCGTCTGGCCGGCGAGCAGTTCTGGGGCGATGGCGTCGTACCAGTAGGGGAGCATGCGCCTGACCACATCGGCCAGGCACTCCGTCGCCGGGATCAGCTCGGGAGCCAAGCCGCGATACCTCGGGTCGTGACGCACCGAGTAGGCGTGATCGTCGGCCATGGGCGGCGGGGGTGTGTCGTAGCTGCGCCGCCACTTCACGAACAGCTCGTCGCCGTACTCCTTCTTGGTCTCGGCCTTGTTCAAGCCGGTAAGGCCCCCGTAGTGGCGCTCGTTCAGCCGCCAGTGGCGGCGCACCGGAACCCAGTCCTGGCCCATCTCCTCGAGGGCCAGGCTCAGCGTGTTGATGGCTCGTCGGAGCACCGACGTATGAGCCCGGTCGATCGCAATGCCGGCGTCGGCGAGGAGCGCGCCGGCCGTGCGGGCCTCCTTTGTCCCCTGATCCGACAACGGCACGTCCCACCAGCCCGTGAACCGGTTCTCGAGGTTCCACTGGCTCTGTCCGTGGCGCACCAGCACGAGGGTTCCCACGCTCGTCACGCTACCACGTAGGCCTATTTAGAAGATTTCTTTAGTAGATGACACTCAAGTTTGCTACCATGGCCGTACTGGATCTCACCGGATACTCGAACCTGGAGGCAAAATCATGCCCAAAGCCGTCGGCATCGACCTCGGCACCACCAACTCAGTAGTCAGCGTGCTGGAGGCGGGCGAGCCGATCGTCATACCCAACGCGGAAGGCGCTCGCACCAGCCCGTCGGTCGTCGGCTTCGCCAAGCCTGGGTCGGATGGGACAGGCGAGGTGCTGGTGGGCGAGGTGGCCAAGCGCCAGGCCATCACCAACCCCGACCGCACCATCCGCTCGGTGAAGCGCCACATGGGCGACAACTCGTGGCACGTGGACATCGACGGCAAGAGGTACAGCCCCCAGGAGATCTCGGCCCGCATCCTCATGAAGCTGAAGCGCGACGCCGAGAGCTACCTCGGCGACACGGTCAACCAGGCGGTCATCACGGTTCCGGCCTACTTCGACGATGCCCAGCGCACCGCCACGAAGGAGGCGGGCCAGATCGCCGGACTCGAGGTGCTGCGGATCATCAACGAGCCGACCGCGGCCGCCCTCG
>JAFAWZ010000150.1 GCA_019241495.1 Acidimicrobiales bacterium
CGCCCCGCCTGCGGCGACCACCGCGCCGGCGCCCGCCGCGCCGGCCGCGGCCGCCGCGCCGGCTGCGGGAGAGGCCGCCCGGGCCGGGACCGACGAGATCGTCCCCTTCACCAACATCAGGCGCCGCACCGCCGAGCACATGGTGCGCTCCCGAGCGACGAGCGCGCACATCTACACGTCGGTCGAAGTCGACTTCGAGCATGTGGCGATGGCCCGCCAGCGCCATCAAGACGAGTGGCGATCCCGTGAGGGATTCACGCTGACCTACCTGCCCTTCGTGTCTCGCTCGTTCGCGCAAGCTGTGCACGAGTTCCCCTACGTGAACGCGAGCGTCGGGGACGACGCCCTCGTCGTCCACCACGACATCCAGCTCGGCATCGCCGTCGACCTCGACTTCGAGGGCCTCGTCGCGCCCGTCATCCGTCACGCCGACCAGAAGCGCCTCCCTGTCTTGGCCCGCGAGATCCGCGACCTTGCCGAGCGCGCGCGCACCAAGCAGCTGCTACCCGACGAGGTGATCGGCGGCACGTTCACGATCACGAACCCGGGGCCCTTCGGCACGTACATGACGCTGCCGATCATCAACCAGCCCCAGGTCGCGGTCCTGTCCACAGACGGCGTCACGAAGCGTCCGGTCGCCGTGCCGGGCCCCGATGGAGCCGACTTCATCGCCGTCCGCCACGTCGGGATCCTGGCGCTGGCCTGGGACCACCGGGCCTTCGACGGGGCCTACGCGGCCGCTTTTCTCCGGGCCGTCAGGCAGATCATCGAGACCCGGGACTGGGCCGCGGAGCTGTGACCGCCTGCGAGACGCCGGCCGGTCGGGCCCTCCTGCGGGCCCGGTGGTTGGGTCGGGTCCGCTATCGGGACGGCTTGGCTCTGCAGCAGGGTCTGTGGTCGCAGGGCCGCGACGACTGGCTGCTGCTCCTCGAGCACCGGCCCGTCTACACCATGGGGGTGCGGGCCAGGCCTGAGCACATGCTGGTCGAGCCGGGCTCGGTCGGCGTCGAGCTGGTGCAGAGCAACCGGGGCGGGGACGTCACCTATCACGGGCCCGGTCAGCTCGTCGGCTACCCGGTCATGTCGGTCCCCGTCGGTCCGGGCGCCAGCCCCTGCCACGTCCATCGCATCGAGCAGATGATGATCGAGACGCTCGGCGATCTCGGCCTCCCGGGCGCCGGGCGCCTCGACGGCTACCCCGGCGTGTGGGTCGGTCTCGGTGGGCCCGATCCCCGCAAGATCTGCGCCGTCGGGGTGCGGGTCTCGAAGGGGCGCTCCATGCACGGATTCGCGCTCAACGTCGCCCCCGACATGGAGATGTTCTCCCACATCGTCCCGTGCGGGATCGACGACAAGGGGGTGACCTCGCTCGCGGCCGAAGGCGTCCACCCGGCCATGAACGACGTGGTCGACGCGGTCGTGGCCCGAACCCAGGCGATCTGGGGGTACGCCGAGGTCGACCGCCAGGACGTGGCCTGGCGCGTCGCCGAGTCGGATCTGGCCCCGTTCAGCCGAGGGGAACGACCGGGCACTTCGACGCCGGTGAGGATGATCGACCGCCGCCTGGCCGAGGCCGGCGTGCAGCCCGGGTCGGGCCTGGCCGTGGCGGAGCGCAAGCCGGAGTGGCTGCGAGCCAAGGCTCGCATGGGGCCCGAGTACCGGGCGCTCAAGCAGGTGGTGAGCGAGCTGTCCCTCGTGACCGTGTGCGAGGAGGCGGGCTGCCCGAACATCTTCGAGTGCTGGGCCGACGGCACGGCCACTTTCATGATCAATGGCGACCGTTGCACCCGGGCGTGCGGGTTCTGCCTGGTGGACACCCGTAAGCCGCAGCCCCTCGATCCGGAGGAGCCGGCTCGGGTGGCCGAGGCGGTGAGCCGGCTGGGTCTCGGCCACGCCGTGATCACGTGTGTGGCTCGCGACGACCTGGCCGACGGTGGGGCCGGCGGCTTCGTCGCCACCGTGGAGGAGGTGAGGAGGCGGTCGCCGGGGACGGCGATCGAGTTGTTGATCTCCGATTGCAAGGGTGACCCGGAGTCCCTCGCGGCGATCTTCGCGGCGCGCCCGGAGGTGTTGAACCACAACGTCGAGACGGTGGCCCGCCTCCAGCGCGCCGTGCGACCCTCGGCCTCCTACGCGCGGAGCCTGTCCGTGTTGGCCCGGGCCAAGGCGGCCCGCCTGACCACGAAATCCGGGTTGGTGGTGGGCATGGGCGAGACCACCGACGAGGTGCTCTCGACCCTGGCCGACCTGCACGGCGTAGGGGTGGACATCGTCACGGTCGGCCAGTACCTGAGGCCCACCTCCAACCATCTTGCGGTGGCCCGGTGGTGGACCCCGGAGGACTTCGCCTATCTGAAGCAGGCAGGCGAGTCGATGGGGATCCCCCACGTAGAGGCCTCGCCGCTGACCCGCTCCAGCTACCACGCCCGGCAAGCGGCGGCCGTCGCCCTTCCCGTTTCATGACCGGGCCGCGCGCCGCCCGGTTGGAAACGGTCCGGGCCCGTATGGCCGAGCTGGAGATCGACGTTCTCCTCCTCTCCCTCGGCGCCGACCTGCCCTGGCTGACCGGCTACGAGGCCATGCCGCTCGAGCGCCTGACCATGCTGGTGGTTCCACGAGAGGATCTGCCGACCCTGGTCGTGCCCCGCTTGGAGGCGCCGCGAGTGGACGAGGACCCCGAGGTCTTCCGGATCCGCAGCTGGGGCGAGCAGGACGACCCGGTGCAGATCGTCGCCGCCTTGTCTAGCCTGGCCGGATCGGTCAAGGAAGTAGCTGTGTCCGACCGCGCCTGGGCCACCTTCGTGCTGGCCCTCCAAGCGACGCTGCCGGGTGCTTACTGGAGGCCGGCGTCCGCAGTTACCGGGCCGTTGCGGGCCGTCAAGGACGAAGAGGAGATCGCTGCCCTCGTCGCCGCGTCGGCGGCCGCCGACCGGGTCGCAGCCCAGCTGCTCGCGGGCGACATCGCCCTGAGCGGCCGGACCGAGCGGGAGGTGTCACAGGAGATCGGCCGGAGGCTCATCGCCGAAGGCCACCAGAAGGTCAACTTCGCCATCGTCGGTAGTGGCCCTAACTCGGCCAGCCCCCACCACGACGCCGGTTCCCGGGTCATCCAGCCCGGCGAACCGGTCGTCTGCGACTTCGGCGGGACCATGGACGGATACTGCTCGGACATCACCCGGACCGTCTGGACCGGCGAGCCCACGACCGAGCAGCGCGACCTGTACGACGTGGTCCGGGAGGCCCAGTCGGCTGGCGTGGCCGCGGCTTTGGTCGGCGCCACCTGCGAAGGCGTCGACACCGCGGCCCGGGCGGTGATCACCGATGCGGGGTACGGGGATGCCTTCATCCACCGGACCGGACACGGGATCGGTCTCGAGGAACACGAGGACCCCTACATCGTCGAGGGCAACGAGACGCCCATCGTCGAGGGCCACGCATTCTCCGTGGAACCCGGGATCTATCTCCCCGGCCGTTTCGGGACGCGCATCGAGGACATCGTGGTCGTGGGCCGCTCCGGGCCCTTGGCCCTCAACCACGTCACCCATGACCTGACCGTGGTCTCGGCCTAACATACTATTTCAGCGTATTTGATCTCGCGGTTTGTGTCACGTGGCGCGTTCTGAGGGCGCTGGTCGTCCACGAAACGGCGTTGAGCGCCCGCAGAAGAGCCAACTCAGAACCTGGCGGGCTCAGAAGCTGTCGCAGATTACTTCGAGGTGGGAGAAGGCGGCGGCTCGTCCCATACTGTGGATGCGAGCGCAGAGGCGAGTCGGTCGACGACGAGCCGCCACCTTCTCCCTCCCGCTGATTTGCGACAGCTTCTCAGGGTCGGTCGACGACGAAGTACTTGGCCTGGGGGTGGTGGCAGATGATCGCCGCGGTGGTCTGCTCGGGATGGAACTGCCAGGACGTCTCCTCGCTGACCTCCACCCCCAGCCGGTCCGCGCCGACCAGCTCGGCGCACTTGGCGTTGTCCTCCAGGTCGGGGCAGGCCGGGTAGCCCCACGAGTACCGCCCTCCCCGGTACTGCTGGCGGAACAACCCGCCCAGGGTGGGGCCGTCCTCGGCCACGAAGCCCCACTCGGCCCGGATGCGCCAGTGCCAGTACTCGGCCAGCGCCTCGGTCATCTCCACCCCGAGGCCGTGCAGGTGGAGATAGTCCTGGTAGTGGTTTTCGGCGAACAGCCGGGCGGTCTCCTCTGAGACCTTCGGGCCCATGGTGACCACGTGGAGCGCGGCGTAGTCGGCTTCGCCTGAGTCGACCGGCCGGAAGAAGTCGGCGATCGACAGCCACGGGTCGGCCGGTTGGCGGGGGAAACGGAACCGGATCCACTCCGAGCTGCGGGTCTCGTCCTTCCATACGATCAGGTCGTCGCCATGGGAGTTGACCGAGAAGAAGCCGTAGGCCACCGCCGGCTGCAGCACGCCCGAAGTGCGAGCTTCCGACAGCCGCTCACGCAGCACGCCCCTGACCCGCTGGCGGAACTCGTCGTCGCTCTCCGAGCGCGACTTGTCGGGCCGGTAACCCCACTGGCCCCGGAAGAGAGCCGTCTCGTTGAGGTAGGCGGCGATGTCGTCGAGGGAGATGCCCCGCTCGATGCGGCTGCCCAGGAACGGGGGGGTGAAGACCTGATTGTCCGTCGCAACAGTGGGGGACCGGCGGGGAAGCTCCGGCCCGGTCCCTTCGGGGTCCGCCGACACAGCCATGGTCCGGGTCGCCCGGGGACGGGCGCCCTCACGTCCTTCGGGCACCCGCCCGAAGTCGGCGTCGTCTTCTCCCGAGCGTTTCATCTCCATCAGGCGGTCCATGGTGTGGAGGCCTTCGAAGGCGTCCTTCCCGTAGAAGAGCCGGCCCTCGTACTCAGAGCGCAGGTCTCGTTCCACATAGGTCCGGGTGAGAGCGGCTCCACCGAGGATCACCGGCATGGCCGACAGGCCCCGTTCGTTCATCTCGAGCAGGTTCTCCCGCATTATGAGGGTGCTCTTCACGAGAAGGCCGGACATGCCGATGGCGTCGGCCCCGATCTTCTCCGCCGCTTCGATCATCTCGGTCAGGGGGACTTTGATTCCCAGGTTGTGCACCTCGTAGCCATTGTTGGTGAAGATGATGTCGACCAGGTTCTTGCCTATGTCGTGTACATCGCCTTTGACCGTGGCCAGCACGATGCGCCCCTTGCCCCCGGCGTCGCTCTTTTCCATGTGCGGCTCCAGGTAGGCGACCGCCGTCTTCATGGTCTCGGCAGATTGGAGGACGAACGGCAGCTGCATCTGGCCCGATCCGAACAGTTCGCCTACCGTCTTCATCCCACCGAGGAGGGGCCCATTGATGACGTCTAGGGCGGCCCGCCCTTCTTCGAGCGCGGCTTCGAGGTCGGCCTCGAGCCCGTCGCGGTCGCCGTCGACGATCCGTTGCTCGAGCCGACGCTCGACCGGCCAGCCACTGCGATCCTCGCCGGCCACGGCCGAAGAGGCGACCCCTTCGAACAGCCGGAGGAGCTCGGCCAACGGGTCATAGCCCTTCTCGGGGTTCCGGCGGTCGTATATGAGGTCCTGGCAGACCTCCACGGCCCGCTCGTCGATCTTGTGCAGCGGCATGATCCGAGCCGCGTGCACGATCGCCGCGTTGAGGCCGGCCTCTTGGCATTCGTGGAGGAACACGGAGTTGAGGGCATGGCGGGCCGCGGGCGAGAGCCCGAAGCTCACGTTGGACAAGCCGACGATCGTCTGCACCCCGGGCAGCTCCCGCTTGATGGCCCGGATCCCTTCGATGGTCTCGATGCCGTCGCGGCGGCTCTCCTCCATCCCCGTCGATATCGGCAGCACCAGTGGGTCGAACAGGAGGTCCTCGGGTGAGAGCCCGTAGCGGTGCACGGCCAGCTCGTAGATGGCCCGCGCTGCGCTCAGCTTCCAGTCGGCCGTGCGGGCCTGGCCCTGGGTGTCGATGCACGTACAGACCACGGCGGCGCCGTACTCGCTGGCCAACGACAGGAAGCGATCGAGGCGGGTACCGGCTGCGTCGCCGTCTTCGAGGTTGACCGAGTTGAGTATCGCCTTGCCGGCGATCAGCTGCAGGCCCGTCTCGATGACGTCGGGCTCGGTCGAGTCCAGCATCAGGGGGAGCGTGGCCTGAGTGGCGAAGCGGCTGGCCACCTCGCGCATGTCAGCTACCCCGTCCTCGCCGGTGTAGTCGACGCAGACGTCGAGCACGTGTGCCCCACCCTTGACCGCCTCGCGGGCCATCGCCACGCAGGTGTCCCAATCGTCGGTGAGCATGGCTTCGCGGAACTTCTTGGACCCGTTGGCGTTCGTCCGCTCGCCGACGACCAGGAAAGAGGGGGACTGGTCGTAGGGGACGTGGCTGTAGATGGACGCGATGCCGGGCTCGCGGTCGGGCTTCCTCGCCGCCGGTTGCAGACCGCGGCACGCCGCCACCACGGTGGCCAGATGGGCCGGGGTGGTCCCGCAGCAGCCGCCGACGACCGACACGCCGTACTCCTGGATGAACCGCGCGTGGTGGTCGGCGAGCTGTTCGGGGGTCAGGTCGTAGTGCATCTGACCCTCCACCACCGATGGCAGGCCCGCATTGGGCAGGACCGATATCGGGCAGCCGGCGTGGTGGGAAAGATGGCGGAGGTGCTCGCTCATCTCGGCCGGTCCGGTGGCGCAGTTCAGACCGATCACATCGGGATGGAGAGCTTCGAGGGTCGTGAGCGCCGCGCCGATCTCCGTCCCCATCAACATCCGGCCGGTCGTCTCGATGGTCACCTGAACCTGGAGAGGAATCTGGCGACCGGCGGCTGCCATAGCCCGGCGGCACCCGATGATGGCCGCTTTGGCCTGGAGGAGGTCCTGGACCGTCTCGATGACGAACAGGTCGACCCCGCCCGCGAGGAGCCCCTCGGCCGCCTCCTGGTAGCCGTCGCGCTGCACCACGAAGGAGATCTGGCCGAGCGAGGCGATCTTGGTTCCGGGGCCGAGGGAACCGGCTACCCAGCGGTCCGGGCCGGCCACGTCGCGCGCGATACGACCGGCTTTGACGGCGAGCTCCCGGGTTCGATCGGCCAGCCCGTACTCGGCGAGGACCCACGGCAAGGTCCCGAAGCTGTCGGTCTCGATGACATCACAGCCCACCTCGACGAAGCTGCGGTGGAGGTCTGCGACTACGTCGGGGCGGGTGTCGACGAGGATCTCGTTGCAGCCTTCGAGCGCCGGGCCGCCGAAGTCATCCGGGCCCAGGTGACAGAGCTGGAGGTTGGTGCCGGTAGCTCCGTCGAACACCACGACCCGCTCGCGCACCGCGTCTACATAACTGGCCACGAGGTCGCTCACGGGAGCACGCTCGGGGGGAGTGTGCTCCGGTCTGTCACATCTGTTCGCTCCACCAGGTCGCTCACCGTATAAAGGGTACAGGGACGACCAGAGTGGCCTGTCTGCAGTCGGATCGGAGCGCTTACGTCCAGGTCCCGGAGCGCCTCTGGATAGGCTGGCCGGTCGGCATGAAGATCTACACCCGCACCGGCGACGATGGCACGACCGGACTGCTCTTCGGGGGCCGGATAGCGAAAGACTCCGATGTGATCGCCGCCAACGGGGCGGTGGACGAAGCCCAAGCTGCTCTCGGGGTGGTGCGCGCCGAGGTCGAGTCGGGCTCCGAGCTCGACCAGCTGCTGGTCGGCCTGGAGCGCGATCTGTACGTGTTGATGGCCGAGGTCGCGACCGCGCCGGCCAACCGGGCGAAGCTCGCGCCCGGGGTCACCCTGGTCACTGCCGAGATGGTCAGCGCTCTCGAAGCTCGCATCGACGAGCTCGGTGCCCGCTTCCCACCGATCAAGGACTTCGTCATTCCCGGGCACGATCGGGTGTCGGCCGGGCTCGACGTGGCCCGTACCGCCACCCGGCGGGCCGAGCGGGCCGCGCTCAAGGTACGCCCGGCCGAACCACCCGCCGCCGAACCACCCGCCGCCGAACCATCGGCGGAACCAGGGGCTGGAGCGGGCTCCATGGTTGTCCAGTACCTGAATCGCCTCTCCGACCTGCTCTGGACCATGGCCCGGTGGCAGGAGCACGGCGACTCCCTCCTCTCCAGAAAGGTCAGCCCTCGCCCATGAGCCCCGTTCAGCCGGTGAGCCCCGTCCAGGAGATCCCGGACGATCCCGTCGTCCCCAGCTTCTCTGCGTCGGCTGCGGTGCCGGCCGGCGTGCCCGTGCTCGGAGTGCCGGTCTTCAGCGATCTCAGCGTCCCATCGGGTGCCGGGGCCCAGATCCGCCGCCAGTTCCTGGCCCAGAGGCGCTTCGAGGGCCGGCCCGGCCAGGCTTACGCCCTGCTGGCCGATGACGGCACGACCGTGGTCGCATTGGGCGTGGGGGAGAAGGGGAAGGTCGACCTGGACGCCTTGCGCCGGGCCGGCGCTGCCCTGGCCCGCCAGGCCGGCACCGCGGACCGCGTGGCGACCACCCTGGTGGCGGCCGCCCACGGCGGGGTGGGTGCGGCCGCGGCTGCCGTGGTGGAGGGGATCGGCCTCGGCGCCTACCGGTACTCGGGGGCTCCCCGATTGGCGACGAACGGCTCCGCCCAGCGGGCGGGACGCCCGGGTGTGCTGAGCGAGGTGACCATCGTCGGCGCGCCCGCCGCCGCGGTGCGGCGGGGGCAGATCGCGGTCGAGGCCACCGCCCGGGCCCGGGACTGGGTGAACCGGCCGCCTCGCAACCTGACCCCGAGAGAGCTGGCCCGGTTGGCATCCGAGGCTGCCGCGGCTGCCGGTCTCGACATCGACGTCTGGGACGAGGACCGGATCGCCGCGGAGCGGCTGGGCGGACTGCTCGGGGTGGCCGCCGGGGCGGCCGAGCCTCCGCGCCTCATTCGGCTCGAGTACTGCCCTCGCC
>JAFAWZ010000234.1 GCA_019241495.1 Acidimicrobiales bacterium
CCTGCGGCCTGATCCAGAACGTCACCGACCGTCCGGGCCGCCATCTGTGTCTTGGCCGTGCCCGCCGCCTCACGAGCCGCGGCGAAAAGCAAGAGATCGACTGTGGGCACTTCGCTCATCTGGACACTCTCCACCCCGGTGGTCCGGGATCATCGAGGCTATATGTCGTCATGCCGTCTCGTGGGACACGGATAACGTCGTCTGAATGTCTTTCGGGATGCCAGGGCCATCGGTGCTGCTTCTCCGCCACGCCCAGTCGACCTGGAACGCCAGCGCCCGGTGGCAGGGCCAAGCGGACCCTCCCCTGTCGGAGGCCGGAGAAGAACAGATCGAAACGGCAGTGCATGCCCTCCTCGGAGAGGGCGAGGCGGTGGCCTGCTTCGACCTGATCGTCAGCTCCGATCTGAAGCGGGCCCGGGCTACAGCCGCCGGCATGGCTACCGGTTTGGGCGTCTCGGCCCCCCATCTTCTGGAACGTGGGCTTCGCGAGTACGACGTGGGGGAGTGGAGCGGCCTGACCCGGGCAGAGATCGAATCCCGCTGGCCCGGCGAGTTGGGCCAGTTCGACGCGGGGCAACTGGAGGCACCCCCGGGTGGAGAGACCAGGGCCGGGTTCGACCGCCGGATCGGGCGCATCGCCGACCGGTTGAGCGCGGCCATCCGGACCAGGGGCGTCCAACGGGTCTTGATGGTCACTCATGGCGGGGTCATCCGATCCATGGCCCGCGGCGCGGGTATGACGGAGATTCCGATCACCCACCTGAGCGGCTACGAGGCCTTCGCGACCACAGGCGGTCTGGCCAGGCTGCAGCCGGTGTCGCTTCTACCGGTGGCGCCCCACCGGGGCGGCGAACCGGCAAGGACGGGGTCAGAGGCCGAGTCGCTCGGAGCTGAGCAGGAGGCGCTGTAGCCCCGCCCGGGCCATTCCCCATCGTGGTCACACGGCTGCGTTACCGTCGGAAAGATGAAGGTGGAGGTGGTCCGGAGCCCTCGGCGGCGCAAGACCGTACAGGCCCGCCTCGTCGGCGGCGTGATGAGGCTGTCCATTCCGGCGGGCATGAGCCGGGCCGAGGAGGAGCGGTGGACAGCGGTGATGACACGCCGCATGGAGCGCCGCCGGTCGGCGGAACACATCGACCTGGCCCGGCGGGCCCGGGACCTCGCCGCTCGGTTAGACCTGCGGACGCCTGCCTCCATCCGCTGGGTGGATAACCAGGAGAGCCGATGGGGTAGCTGCACGCCGAGCGAGCGGACCATACGGATCTCCTCGAAGCTGGCTCAGGAGCCGGCGTGGGTGCTCGACTACGTGATCGTCCACGAGCTGGCCCATTTGACCGTCCCTGGCCATGGTTCGCGCTTCTGGGCCCTGGTGGGCCGCTACCCGCTGGCCGAGCGGGCCCGGGGATTCCTGATGGCTCGGAGCATGGAACCACCCTGGCCGGAGAACGACGACGAGACCGAACCGAGCGCCCCGGACGAGACTTGGAGGGAGGCCGTGGCGTGCGAGCAGGAAACCCTGCCCTTTGGCACTCAGGTTCGTCCCGTAACCACGGGCCGGGAGGAGCAGTCTGAGAAGCTGTCGCAAGACTCGCGGGAGGGAGAAGGCGGCGGCTCGTCTTTGACCAACTCTCTCCTCCGCTCGCGCCCTGGGGATTGGACGAGCCGCCGCCTTCTCCCACCTGGAAATAGTTTTGCGACAGCTTCTGAGCCTTAGATGACCATCTCTGCCCCCGCTTCGACTCATCTCCAGGTCAGGGCCCGGGTGCCCGGGGCCACCGATGCCGGCTTGGCCGAGTTGCCCGTCACCGGGCGGCGCGTGATGGTGGTCCGGGTCGACCAGAATCTGAAGCGGGGAGCACTGGGGGCGGCGGACAGCGAGACGGTGGCGACGGCAGCTCGAGCGGCCCGAGCCCAACGCATCCCGCTGGTGGTGGTTCTGGCGTCGTCGGGCGCGGACGTGCTCGAGGGCGTCGCTTCCCTCGATGGCTGGGGCCGCGCCGCCAAAGCCATGGCCGACTGCTCCGGAATGGTCCCCGTGGTCGTGATTGCCTACGGCCTGGCCGTGTCCGGTCCGGCGCTTCTCCTCGGTATGGCCGACGCCGTGGTGATGACCAGCGAAGCGGTGGCCTACCTGTCCGGACCCTCGGCCGTGGCCCAGCTGACCGGGGTGGCGGTGGCTCCTGCCGAGCTCGGCGGCCAGTCGGTGCACCACCGCTCTTCCGGCGTGGCCGCCCTGACGGCAGACGACAGCGAGAGCGCGCTCGAGGCAGCTGCCGCGCTTCTCGACTACCTGCCCGACCACAGCGACGAGGAGGCTCCTTACCTCGCTTCGGATGACCCGACCGAGCGGCCGACACCCGAGCTGCGCGATCTGCTCCCGGCCAGCCCAACCGGTTCGTATGACGTTCGCCACGCCGTGACATCGATCTCCGACTATGGGGAGTACCTCGAGCTGCGGGCCGGATGGGCCCCACAGATCGTGACCGCGCTGTGCCGGATCGGTGGGCGGCCCATTGGGATCGTCGCCAACCAACCGCAGTCGATGGCCGGCACCCTCGACATCGCCGCGTCGCAGAAGGGGGCCAGGTTCGTCGCCTTCTGCGACTCGTTCAACATCCCGCTGCTCACCATGGTGGACACCCCCGGCTTCATGCCGGGCAAGGATCTGGAGTGGCGGGGGATGATCCGCCATGGAGCCCAGCTCGTGTTCGCCTACGCCGAGGCCACCGTGCCCCGGGTGTGCCTCATCATGCGCAAGGCGTTCGGCGGGGCCTACATCGTCATGGACTCCAAGGGTATGGGCAACGACTTATGCCTGGCCTGGCCGTCGGCCCAGGTGGCGGTCATGGGCGCCCAGGGGGCGGTCCAGATTCTGCATCGGCGCGAAGACGTCGAGACCCAGGCCCGGTTGGCGTCGGCCTACGAAGAGGAATACCTGAACCCCTACGTCGCGGCGGCCCGGGGGTTCGTGGATCAGGTCATCGACCCGGCCGAGACCAGGCGGGCGGTGGCGGCGGCCATGGAGCTACTCGCCACCAAGCGGGAGCGGCTGGTGGCGCGCAAGCACGGCAACGGCCCCCTCTGAGAAGCTGTCGCAAAACTACTTCGAGGTGGGAGAAGGCGGCGGCTCATCCCATTACTGTCGATGCGAGCTCAGAGGCAAATCGGTCGACGACGAGCCGCCGCCTACTCCCTCCCGCGGGTGTTGCGACAGCTTCTCAGACTCCCTCGAATCAGCTGTGGGTGGCGCAGCGCGTCAACAACGGGTCCTCTAGCAAGCCCTCGTGGCCGAGGCGGGCGCCGCATACCTCGCAGGAGTCGAACGATCCGACCTCGAGGCGTTCCAACGCCACCTCCACGGCGTCGAGCTCGGCGCTCAGCTGATCCAGCCAGTCGGCGTCTCCCGGCATCGCGGGGCTGGGTATACCCGGCGGGAGGGCAAGAGTTGCTGTGGGGCCGGGCTCGAGCATCGGATAGGACGGCAAGAACGACATCAGACTTTTAGGCTATCCAGTCCGGTCCGATCTTCCCGTGACCTTCGCGCCGCGGTGGCACGGTGGGCCGCCAGGGTCTCGAACCCTGCACCTTGGGATTAAAAGTCCCCTGCTCTACCGGATGAGCTAGCGGCCCTCGTGCCGGGTAACAGCACGAATCGAGTACCGACGATAGACCAGGACCTCGTCCACCCGGATCTGAGAAGCTGTCGCAAAACTACTTCGAGGTGGGAGAAGGCGGCGGCTCATCCCAATACTGTCGATGCGAGCGCAGAGGCAAGCCGGTCGACGACGAGCCGCCGCCTTCTCCCTCCCGCGGGTTTTGCGACGGCCTCTGGTGGGCGAGCCAGGTCGTCAGGGCACCAGCCACAGGGACGAACCGTCCGGGTTGGGGCAATGGTGGGGAACGGGCCGGCCCCGCAGGGCGACCACTGCCGCCACCGCGGCGTCCAGCTGGTCGTGGCTCCACCCCGGACCCGCCCCGGCATCGGGAGGCAGGACGAGCCCTGCGCACGCCAACAGCGCTATTCGGGCGGCCCGCCCCGCTAGTCCGGTCTTGCGGGGCGGCCAGCGTCCCCCGTTGAGGCGGTGATAGGCGGCCGCCGGGAACGTCTCGACCGTCTCGTGCCCTGCCTCTCGCAGGTCCTGCCAAACGGAGAAGCCCGCCGCCATCCATCCCGCGACGGGCTCGCCGACCCGGGGCGTCACCCATGAGACCGGGGGAACCCCGGCTACCGGGATCTCGGAGCACCGCCCGGGCCGGAACTTCGGCGCCACCGACGAGTCGGCCAAGTGGGCTCCGGCGCTCGGTTCGGAGGGGGCGTCGACCGCGATGCGGGCCGCGCTGGCGCAGAAGGCGACCAATGAGCGGTCACCGGGCGGGCCGGTGAACAGGCCGGTGACCACCAGTGGGTCCGACGCCGATGCGGCGAGCGCCACGGCGTGAACCAGGCGGGCGCCCACGTCGATCCCAACCCCTGTCCTCACGTCGAGCGGGCCACCCGCCCGGTCATTTGTGGTCATTTGACCCACATATGTGTGGGTCCAGTGACCTTTATCGAGCGCCCACA
>JAFAWZ010000254.1 GCA_019241495.1 Acidimicrobiales bacterium
ACGACGAGCGGGAGCAGACCCTCAACCAGATGCTGGCCGAGATGGACGGCTTCGAGACGACCGAGGGCGTCGTGATGATGGCGGCCACCAACCGTCCTGACATCTTGGACCCTGCCCTGCTGCGCCCGGGCCGCTTCGACCGCCAAATCGTCGTTCCCCTCCCCGACCTCGAGGAGCGGCTCCCGATCCTCGCCGTGCACTGCAAGGACAAGCGGGTCGACCCCGACGTGGACCTCACCGTGGTCGCCCGGGGGACGCCCGGCATGAGCGGCGCGGACCTGGCCAACCTGGTGAACGAGGCAGCTCTGCACGCCGTGCGCCGGGGCGCGTCGGCGATCGCAATGCAGGACTTCGAGGGGGCCCGGGACCGGGTGCTGATGGGCCAGCGCCGGGAATCCACTGTGTTGTCCGACAAGGAGAAGGAGGCGACCGCCTACCACGAGGGTGGCCACGCCGTCCTGGCCTATGTCCTGCCCGACGCCGATCCGGTGCACAAGGTGACCATCCTCCCGACCGGCATGGCGCTCGGGGTGACCCAGCAGCTGCCCATCGAGGAGCGCCATACCTACTGGCGGGAGTACATCGAAGATGCGATGTGCGTGATGATGGGTGGGCGGTGCGCCGAGCAGCTGACCCTCGGGTCGTTGTCCACTGGTGGGTCGAACGACCTGCAGCGCGCCACCGAGATGGCCCGCAAGATGGTCCGGGAGTTCGGCATGAGCGACCGGATCGGCCCAATGGCTTGGGGCCAGGAGGGCCAGGTATTCCTGGGTGAGGACCTGATGCACGCGGCGCGCGACTACAGCGACGTCACCTCCCGGGTCATCGACGAGGAGGTGGAGCGGATCCTGCGCGAGCAGGAAGCCCGGGCCGGCCGCCTCCTACAGGAGCACCGGCGGGGTCTGGCCGCCGTGGCGGCCGCCCTGCTCGAGAAGGAGACCATCGACGGGACCGAGGTGGGGCGGCTGGTGGACGAGGCCTACGGCCACCCGGTGCACGACAAGACCACCGTGGTGCCCCGCTTCGCCCGGGTGACCGGCGACCCCACCGACCTCTGACGCAGCCGTTCGGGTGGCGCCTGTCTGGTGAGTGGGCAGTATTTGGTGAGTGGTCACTTTTGCCGCAAATAGCCGGAATAGGTGCCACTCGCCAAAAAAGTGTCCACTCGATGCGGTTCGCCTTGAGGCGGTGACAGACCCGCCGACCCCTGGATCAGCTCAACGGGATGGCGAAGCTGGCACTGATCCCATTGGCCCCGTTACCCCCGTAAAGGTCGTACTCGACGAACACCCCGGCGGTGGCCGACACGGAGATGGGGGCCGTCGACCCGGCCGGCACGGCGATGGCCAGGCTCCCCCGAGCCGCCACGTTCGACGCTGAGGCGGCCCCCGGGAGAGGGACCGTCCCCGATCCGGTCCGGGTGGTCAGGGAGACTTGGACAGGGCGCGAGCTCGGGTTCTGCACCACGACCCAGCCCTGGACGTTGGCGCCGCCCGCCGGGGCCGGCACGATCCAACTCCGGGCCGCCGCTCGGCCTCCCGGGAGATCGGCGATGCCTGTCCGGGCCGGCCCGCCGATCAACGGACCGTGATTGGCGACAACCGACCGGGTGGCCACCACGCCCGTGCCGTTCAGACTGACCAGGGTGGCGTCGTGGGCCACCCCAGCCGGGATACGGGCTTGCTGCTCGGAGATCACCGGCACGGTTTGGTAGGGCCCCACCGACAGCTCGAACGGCTCGGCTGCCCCCTGCTGCAGACCCAACGACAGGCGGACGAGGGCGGTCTGGGCGGTCGGGTTGTAGATGACATACTGCTCGTCGACGCCGTTGCCGGCCAATCCCTCGGGCCACGCCCACGAGGTGCCCGTCGAGGGGGCACCGAGTACCGCCTCGACGCCGGGGACGGGCGAGGCCAGGTCGGCCAGCGGGCTGTTGGCCTGGGGAGTGCCGAGAACGGCTTGGCCGGCGGCGGGCGGCGTTACCCATTCCGTCTCCCAGGCGACCACGCGACCGGTACGGGCCTTGACCGTCGTGGCGATCGCCGCCCGCCGGCGCAGATGCTGGCCCAGGTCGAGAGTGACGAGCGCCCCCGGCGCCACGTCTATTGACTGGAAATCCTCAGGTTGCTCGACTCCTTGGTTGGTCGAGAAGGAGAGGTCGACGATGCTGTCACTCGGATACGGGTTGAGCAGCTGGATGGCGGTGTCAGCGTTGATCCGGGTCTGCCCAGTCGCGAAGTACCAGGCCGCCGAGCCGGAGGTGGCACAAGGGCTGACAGAGGCGGAGAGACCCTGTAGAACCTGAGCCACCGCCACCGACCCGCCGTCCACATCGACGATGGCCCCGACCCACGGGCTCCCCCCCGGGACGGCCTCGGGCACCGACGTCGAGCCGTGAGGGCCGATTTGAACCGGGACTTTCACCGACGAACCCGTGCTGGGCACCACCGTCACCGTGGCCGAGGCGGGATGAGCACCGTCGTTGGCGATCACGACCGAGCCCGACGCTTGGATCGGCCCGCCGTCGGTCGCGCCGGCGCAGAACCACGAAGATGACAGCGCGTCGGCCGGGGCGGCTACCGGCCCTGGCTCGACCATCTGGGCCGCCTTCGCCGGTTTCGGGGCGCCGGCCCGGTCGGCCAGGCCCCCCGCCACGAGGGCCGCCACGACCGCGGCGAGGACGGGCGCTCGGCGCACCGCCCGGGAGGCGTGCCTAGACATCGGTCCATGCCCCGTCGGCTGGCTCCGCCACTGCCACTGGGGGAGTCGACTCGCGCCGCGGCCCGGCTCGTACCGATCGTCGCAATGCCGGCCGGGCCGAGCGTGGAGGGGGAGCCGCGGTCGGGACGAACCAGGCCGGGTCGGGCAGCTCGCAGCCCGCCCCGAGCTGCTCGGCTCGGCTCCGCTGGCGCCGATCGACGACGACCAGGCCGACCGCCCCGACCCACAACACGATGGCGACGAGCTGGCCGGCCCGCAGCAGGAACGGGGCCCGGTAGCTCAGGCGGGCGGATACCGGAAAGCCGCCCGAGCCCGGCGCGCGAAACGTCATGGCCCAACCGAAGGCGGGATCCGCTTTCGCGGTGCGGCCCGCGGCGGCGAGCTGCCATCTCCCCGACCGGGTAGTACCCGAGTACACGATCGATCCGCCCGGCACCGGGCCCGATACCCGGTCGGGTCCACCTCCGGTCAGGACGGGCAGGGCGCCTCCGAGGTCCACGTTCTGGACCACCTGGTTCGCGCCTGACGCAGGGGCCTGCGACGCGGCCCGGGCGGAGGCGGGCAGCACGGCGCGCATCGGCGCCCACGCGGCATTCTCGTAGACCTGATAGTTCGGGTCCACGTTGTCGATGGTCCTGAGATCGGTCTGCAAGGCCAGCCCCGAGAGCAGCTGGGTCGGGGCAGGAACCGGGACCCCGCCCGA
>JAFAWZ010000281.1 GCA_019241495.1 Acidimicrobiales bacterium
CTCAACGGCACGCCGGCCGTGATCGTGAACGGCAAGGTGATCGGCAACCCGTCGCTGTCGTCGCTGCAGGCGGCGGTGGACGCGGTGTCGAAGAAGTAGGTTTCTGGGTCTCGCTGTTGATCGTCTGCGCGACGGCTTGATCGTCTGCGCGACGGCTTGATCGTTTAGATACCGAGGGCCCGCCCGGCTGGTGCCGGGCGGGCCCTCGCTACGTGTGGGCGTTACTTGTTGGCGGCTTCCTTCAACGCGCTGCCGGCCGAGAACTTGACCGTGTTCGCGGCGGCGATGGTGATCGTCTCACCGGTGGCAGGGTTGCGGCCCTCGCGCGCGGCCCGGTGGCCGGTCGAGAGGTTGAAGAAGCCAGGGACGCTGACCTTGTCGCCCTTGGCGATCGCGCCTTCCAGGGTGGTCTGCAGAGCGCGCAGAACGGCGTCCACGGTCTTCTGCTCGAGCGACGCCTCGTCGGCGACGGCCGCCACCAGTTCCTTGCGGTTCACGAACATCTCCCTTGGTAGTTGGGGTGCACCGGGGACCAGTATCGCTGACAGCCCAGCAAACACGGGACTCCGGGGTACGGCGTGGCGGCTGGTCTGGTGGTTTGTCCCGTTTTGAGCCGCTGACGTTTCGATCTACGTCGCGTGTGTAGGATCGAGCCTCGGTCCGAAAGGATCTGGGGCTGTGGCGCAGCTGGTAGCGCACCACACTGGCAGTGTGGGGGTCAGGGGTTCGAGTCCCCTCAGCTCCACCCTGGTACACGGTGCACGAACCGCGCCCTCAGGGGCGTCGTTCGTGCCCGGTACGCGGAAGTAGGTCTGGATCTTGTGTCGGCTGTAGACGCGGATCTCTGCGACAAGCGTTTGTAGGAGTTGTTTGCGTGCGGGTCGGTCGCCGTGTTCGAGGGCTTCGCGCAATTTGGCGCGCACGGCGGCGATCTGTTGCTCGGTGGGCAGGATGACCGCGTCGGCGTCAAGCGAGGTTTCGAGGTCGTCTCGGCGTTCTCTGAGTTCGACGACGCGGACGCCGAGGGAGCGGATGCGTTCTCCGCAGAGAGCTTCGGGCATGGTCCGCGCTTCGAAGGCGGCAAGGTAGCGCTCGATGGAGTCTTCGGTGTCTTTCAAGGTGGCCTTGACGGTGGCGAGCTCTTCTTCGCGGTTTTGTCGGTTGACTCCGCTTCGTTCGAACGCGGAGCGGGCGGCGTCGTCGATGAGGTCGGTGCGTTCGAAGGTGTCGATGGCGGCGTGCAGCACGGCGTCGTCGAGGGCGTCGGCGGTGAGGCGGTCGGCTTGGCAGCCTTTGGAGCGTTGGCGGGTTTGGCAGGTGTAGTATCGGTAGCGGGCGGAGCGTCCTGTGGCGGCGGTGCCGACGTAATGACGTTGGCAGTGGTCGCAGAGGATGAGGCCGGTGAGGTCGTAGTCGGAGCTGTTGGAGGCGCGGATGGCGACGTCTTCGCCTCGGCGGGTGAGGATGTCTTGGACGTCGCCGAACAGTTCGGCGCCCACGAGCGGTGGGTGGGCGGTGGGGTTGTGGCCGTCTCGGAAGGTGACCTCGCCGAGGTAGACGCGGTTGCGCAGGATGATGAGGACGGCTTTGAAGCTGAAGGCTTTTCCGGCTTTGGTGCGGTGGCCGTCGGCGTTGAGCTGGTTGGCGATCTCGTGGCTGCCGAGGAGCTTGTGGGCGTAGAGGTCGAACATGCGTTGAAGGATCGGGGCTTCGCGTTCGTTGACGGTGAGCTGTCCGGTGGCGCGGTCGAGGTCGTAGCCGAAGGGGGCGGCGCCGTAGCACCAGCCGCCGCGGCTGGCCTTGCGTTCCATGCCGGCGATGACTCGGTCGATGATGGTGGCCCGTTCGAACTCGGCGAACACGCCGAGCATCTGGACCATCATGCGGCCGGCGGGGCTGGCGGTGTCGAAGGGTTCGGTGGCCGAACGGAAGGCGACCCCGGCGGCGTCGAGGTCTTCGAGGATCTGGGCGAGGCCGCGGACCGACCGTGAGAGCCGGTCGACGCGGTAGACGAGGAGGAGGTCGTAGCGGCCGGCTTTGGCTTCGAGGAGAGCCTTGTGCAGCCCCGGCCGTTCCAGGGTGGCCCCCGAGACCTGGTCGCTGAAGCGCCGGACGAGGGACCAGTCGCCCTGGCTGTCGACGTAGGAGCCGAGCCGGGTGGCTTGGGCTTCGAGGGAGAACGGCTGGTGTTCCTCGTCGGTCGAGATGCGGGTGTAGGTGGCGATGCGCACGGTGGGTGCCTCCTCGGGCTCGGCCCGAGGAGACCTCCGTTTCTGGCCCCGGTCAAGTCCATCGTTACCCTTCATTTCCGCTGCTCGCGAGCCTCATCGACGTAGGGGACGAACAGCTCGGCGAGGGCGTCGACCGCTGATCGCCGCTGATCCTCGGAGAGCGGAACGAAGATCGGCGGCAGAAGTCGAAAGTCCGACGGGTCGGGAGGGCCGCCGGGCTCCGCCATCTTTCCGCTCGGGTCGCCGCCGCCGCCGCTCTGAGTGGGGTCCGGGCGTCTTGGGGTCATGGGCGCCGCCACCACGTGAGGAGATCCTCATGCGCGATGACTGACCGGGTGATCCCGTGTTGGCGGGCTTTGCGGACCTGGTCGAGGCCGAAGAACGAGGCCCGCGGCACGAGGGTGTCGTCGCGCAGGGCGGCCAGGAGGACGACGTTGCGTTCGTAGAGCACGAGGCCTGCCGCTTCGCCGACCTCGACGAGGGCACCGGGGAGGTCGATGAGCTGACCGTTGTGCCACCAGGGCCGCACGGTCATGGCCACGATCCCGCCGGGACGTAACACCTGGGCGGCGCCGTGGAGGAGGGTGCTCATGGCGTCGAGCAGACTGGCGAGGCCGACGTGGGCGAGGTTGGCCGGGTCGGTCGAGTACCGGTGGTGCTCCTTCTTGACGCCGCGGCCGGGGGTGGCGGTGACCCGCCCGTGGAGCGAGGGTCCGTAGGGCGGTGAGGTGAGCACCAGTGCGACGAGGCCGCGCACGGCGGGATCGACCAGGCTGGCCAGTGACCGGCCGTCGCCGCAGAGGACTTCGCCGTGCCCGGTGGCGCCTTGGCTGCGAGCGAGGGTCAGGTTCGCCTCGGCGAGTTCGGCCCAGCGGGGCTCGTACTCGATGCCGATGGCGTCGCGGCCTTGATGGACGGCTTCGACCAGAGTGGTCCCGACCCCACACATGGGGTCTAGGCAGATGTCGCCGGGTTGGGTGTAGGTGGCGATGGCACGCGCCGCTATGGCCGGGAGCATCTTGGCCGGGTGGACACCGGACACGTCGAGGTAGCGGCCGGCGCGCTGGGCGCGGGCGGTGCGCTGGGCGGTCGGCCAGACCGAGAGGGGGAGGTCAATGGGCATGGGCGGTCCCCTTCCGGAAAGCGAGGCAATCCTCATGAACCAAGAGGTGGGTGGGTTCTCCTCGGTTGCGGGCTTTGCGTACCTGGTTGGTCTGCCAGAACGACGGCCGAGCGACGAGCTGGCTGTCACGGACCGCGGCGTGAAGGGCGACGACATGGGCGAGGTAGGTGAAGCCAGCTCGCCGGACCAAGGTGCTGGTGCGCCCGGCCAGGTCGAGGGTCTGCCCGGCCCGGCGGGTGTTCTTGGTGACGGTGACGAGGATCCCGCCCGGGCGCAGCAGCGTGTAGCAGCCGGCGTAGATGTCGGCCATGGCCGCTTCGTAGGCGGCGCCGCGCGCGTGGCCGAGGTTGGATCGGTCGACCGAGTAGTTGCGGGTGGCCGATGGGCACAGGCCTCCGCCAGCGCCCCAGTTGGCCTTGTTCATGTTCCCGGCGTCGCAGGCGTAGGGCGGTGAGGTGCAGATCAGGTCGACGGTGCCGGCCAGGTCCCCGAGCACGTCGCCGAGCCGGCGGGCGTCACCGACACGGATCTCGGCCAATGGACGATGGCCGGGGTCGAGGACGTGATCGAAGTTGGCCCGGGCCACGTCGGCCCAGTGGGGTTCGAGCTCGACGCCAACGGCGCGCCGGTCCTGGGCGGCGGCTTCGACGACAGTGGTCCCGATCCCGGCCATGACGTCGACCACGAGCGCGCCCGGCGGCGAGTACTCGGTGATGATGCGGCGGGCGAGCTCGGGGAGCATCTTGGCCGGGTGGGCGGTGCAGTCGGGAAGGTAGCGGCCGGCGCGCTGGTACTGGGCGGAGGTCTGGGCTACCGGCCAGACGGCCAGCGGCACCTGCGGGCGGGGACGGGCGGGACGGGGGGTGGTTGATGTGGTCATGGGCGGTACCCGTGACCGGACAAGCGTCATCTAAAGAACAAGGGCTTGAGGCTTCTTTTTCTACAAACCCCGAACCACGGCGGCGCTCTATTCATCTTCGAAAAGGTGTGGGAAAAGGTTGGCGGAGGGCCTTGAGATCGAGCCGGAGACGGAGGTAGCTCCTCGGAGACCAAAGGCAACTCGACCAAAGGAGCCCACACCATGGCAACTACGAACAAGGTCTCACCCGAGCAGGTCCTCGACGCCCTGGCTGCCCACCCCGGCGCCACCTCGGCGGCCCTCGCTGAGGTGCTGGGGATCGGCCAGTCGACCGCGGCCAAGCACCTCGCCGCCCTCGAGGCGGCGGGCAGCGCCCATCGCGAGCCGGGCGGGCGCGACGGCGGGCGCCGGCTCGCCGATCGCTGGAACACCGCCGCATCGGCCCCCGACGACAACACCGCCGCCGCCGACGACCCCGAGCCCGACCAAGTGGACGCTGCGGCCGCAGGTTCGGCGGAACGGCTGGGCCGGGGCGCCCTCGGCGTGTTGGTCCGCGAATACCTGGCTGCCCGGCCCGGCGAGGAGCTGGGTCCGACCCAGATCGGCAAGGCCCTCGACCGTTCCCAGGGCGCGGTGTCGAACGCGCTGGCCCGCCTGGAGGCGGCAGGTGTGGCCGAGTTGGTGAGCCCCTCGCCGCGCCGCTACCGCATCGTGTCCCGCTAACCCGCCGCGAACCCCGCGGGGTTCGGGGTACCCCGGATCGGGGTACCCCGGCGACCCCGATCCGGGGTAGTCGCCCCAACCAGCGAACCCCACCCCTGGTGCAAGCCCTGGCCGGAAAATTTCTTGGTCATCTTGAGCGGCGTGAACCCCGCGGCCCCGACCGGGTCGCGGGGTTCACGAACCCCACCCCTCTGAGCTGCCCGGACACGGCCGGGCTGGTCCGAGTACCCCGCGGGTGGTCCCGGTTCGGGGTAGCCGCGGGGTCGGGCGGAGTGGGGTCGACTCGGGGTCAATCCGGGGTAGTCGGCGTGGCGCGGTGGCGGCTCCTTCACGCGAAAGGAACCCGCTCATGGCCACCCGCCGCCCGCTCACCGACTCGCCGTTCGACACCTTGGAGCGAACCTTCGATCTCCTCACGACCGGCCCCCACCCCCTCGCCCTCGACGGCACTTCTGTCGCCGGGCTGCCCGACCGTCCGATCCCCCTCGGGGAGCTGAAGGCCCGCCTGCTCCATCCCTCAACCCCCTTCGTGGTGCGCGACGCTTCCGTCACTGAACTGGTCCTCCGCTCGCGCCAAGAGGGCGGCCGGTGGACGGTCGGTCTGGCCGGGGTGCTCCTGCCCGGCCTGCGCCGGGCCGCCTGGCCACTGGTCCAGGCCTGTCCGGGTAAGACCGTCGATCTCGAAGCCGAGACCCTGACCGCGTTCTTGGCCGCGGTGGCCGAGTGCGATCCGCACCGGGAGCGCTTGGCCGCTCGGCTGTGCTGGTTGGCCCGCATCGGGGCCAACCGGCTCCTCAAGGCCGAGCTGGCCGAGCAAGCCCGGCCCGGCTCGGAGCCGGTGTCGGCCGCGCCGCCCCGACCGTGGGGTCACCCCGACTTGGTGCTCGCCAAGGCGGTCCGGTGCGGGGTGATCGACGCCGCGGACGCTGAGCTGATCGGGGCCACCCGGATCGGCGGCGTCGACCTGGCCGACGCCGCCGAACGTTTGGGCCTGGCCTATAAGGCGTGCCATCAACGGCGGCGCCGGGCCGAATCACTGCTCGTCGAATGGCTCACTTCTGAGGACTATCCGCCGGATGAGTTTGTCGAAAAAAGGGCCGAAACCCCTTGTTCTTCTGGTGGGGGTCGTCCCCGGCACGGCCGGCCAACCGGCCGGTGACCGGGCAAGCGTCGCTCGACACCTGAACCAAGGAGGTGAGAGTGCCCAACCCGGCCCGACCGGACCGACCGGGACGACCCCCGCACCACGCCCCAACCACGCGGGGCCGAACCAAGGAGGCCGCCACGACCTATCCCATACGGAGCAACCATCGTCGAGCCGAACCCGCCCCGCCCACGGAGTGCAGGGTGGTCGACCATGCCGCGGCCCGACCGCAGTCGACAGGGTTCAGGTGGCGACCGCCGGTGTTCGTTCGCCGGCTGGCGCTCGCCGCGGTGATCACCCTCGGGCTGCTCGTCGCCGTGGCCCCACCGGCGTTCGCGGACAGCGGCAGCCCGACGCTGAGCGGGGTGATCTCCAACCTGACCAACTGGATCGTCGGCATCCTGGCCGGCGTCGCCACCCTGTTCCTGACGATTGGCGGGTTGCGGTACCTGACCGCCGGGGGCGACCCGGGTCAGGTCGAGAAGGCCAAGACCGCGCTCAAGTCGGCGGCCATCGGCTACGCGCTGGCCGTCCTGGCCCCGCTGTTGGTGTCGATCCTGGCCTCCCTGGTGGGCGGCTGATGGCCCGGTCCCTCGCCGGGCGGCTGCGTCGGTGGCGGCCCCGTCACCCACGGCTGCTCCTCGCCGCGGGTGGGCTGGTGGTCGTGTTGGCGTTGGCCAGCGGCGGTCACCCCGCGCACGCCGAGACGCGTCCCAACTCTGCGGTAGTGGAGCTCACCGCCGTCCACCTGACTGCGTCTTCTTCGCCGACGACGGTGCCGGCCGGGAGCGGGTCGGGATCGAGTACGGGTGAGGGGCCTCCCGGTATCCAGGTCGGTCCGGGCAACACGACCGCCCCGACCACCCCGGCCGCGGGCAGCGGCGGATCGGTCAGTGGCGGCACCCAGCCGTCACCGGGCCTGTTCGACATCACCGGCCACATCGAGGCGGCCATCGACGACTGGTTCCGCGACGTCGTCACCTCGGCCCTCAACCCGATACTCACCCTCCTCGGCCACACCCTCTTGGCCACCCCGAACGTCACCGCCCAATCGAGGGTCGGCCAGCTGTGGCAGATGACCGAAGGCATCGCCGATGCCTTCTTGGTCCTGTTCGTCTTGGTGGGCGGGGCCATCGTCATGGGCCACGAAACGATCCAGACCCGAACCGCCATCAAAGACGTCCTGCCCCGCATCGTCGTCGCCGCCATCGCGGTGAACGCCAGCCTGTCCCTGGCTGGCCTGGTCATCTCGACCGCCGACTCGCTCTCCCAAGCCGTTCTCGGTCAAGGCGTCGACCCCACCCAGGCCGCCGTCGTGCTCCGCCAGCTCGTCCTCGGCTCGTTGGCCGACGGCGGGATCTTCGTCGTGCTGTTGGGCGCGGTCGTGGCCGTGCTGGCCATCGTGCTGCTGGCCACCTACGTCGTCCGGCTGGCTCTGGTGATCCTGCTCATCGTGGCCGCCCCGATCTGCCTGGTCTGCCACGCCCTCCCCCAGACCGAAGGGCTGGCCCGGCTGTGGTGGCGGGCGTTCGCCGGCACCCTGGCCGTCCAGGTCGCCCAGTCCCTGGTGCTGATCACGGCGCTGCGGGTGTTCTTGGCCTCGGGCGGCCCGGCCAACCTCGGGATCGCGTCGACCGGCGGCCTCGTCGACCTCCTCGTCTCGGCCTGCCTGTGCTGGGTGCTGGTCAAGATCCCCGGCTGGGTCAGCCGGGTCGTGTTCTCCCGATCCGGGGGCGGCGGCCTCGGCCGGGTCGTGCGCGACGTCATCATCTACAAGGGGGCCAAGGCCCTCGCCGCGGGAGTCGGACTGTGACCGCCCGCGACCGCAACGCCGACTACTCCCGTAACGGCAGGTCCCGGGTGCGGATCCCGGCCGACGTTGAACGCCCCGACAAGCTCCTGGCCGGGCTCACCGCCCGCCAGCTGGCCATCCTGGCGGTGACCGCCGTCGCCCTGTGGGCCGGCTACGCCGCCACCCGCCACCACCTCCCACCCGTCGTGTTCGGGGTGGTAGCGCTCCCGGTCGCCTCGGTGGCGGCGATGCTGGCGTTGGGCCGGTTCGAGGGGATCGCCGCCGACCGCTGGGTCCTCTCGGCGTGGCGGCACCATCGCAGCCCGCACCGTCTGGTGCCCGCCCCCGACGGCATCACCGGCGCCCCCGCCTTCCTCGCCGAGTCCGTCGCGGGCGCGACGGGGGTAGTGCCGGCGCCGCTGCGCCTCCCGGTCCGCGCGGTCCGCGCCGATGGGATCGTCGAGCTCGGCGGTGACGGGCTGGCCGTGATCTGCCGGGCCAGCGCCGTCACCTTCAGCCTGCGCACCCCGGCCGAGCAGGAGGGCTTGGTGGCCGGGTTCGCCCGGTTCCTCAACTCGCTCGCAGATCCCGTCGAGATCCTGGTGCGGGCCGAGCCGGTCGACCTCACCCCGGCCATCGACGCCCTCCTCGACGCCGCTCCCGGCTTGCCGCACCCGGCGCTGGAGGCGGCGGCGCGAGGTCACGCCCGGTTCCTGGCCGAGCTGGCCGAACGCCGCGACCTTTTGCGCCGCGAGGTGCTGGTCGTGCTGCGCCACGGTGTCGAGTCCAACAGGGCCGGCGACGATCCCGCCGGCCGTCTGCACCGCCGGGCCGCCGAGGCGGCCACCGCGCTGGCCGCGGCTGGGGTCACCCTCACTGTCCTCGACGGCCCGGCCACCTCGGCCTGTCTGGCCCGCGCTCTCGACCCGGCCGGCACCACCCGGCTGCCGGGACTGGCGGCCACCGAGGAGCCCGTCACCCTCGCCCCCAAGAAAGGAGCCTTTCGATGACCGGCCTGCTCTCCCGCATCCCCCGGCCCGCCGCTCGGCCGGCCTCCCCGTTCGGTCCCGACGCCGTCGAGGTCGGCCCCCGTAACCTGCGGGTCGGGGACGGCTGGTGTCGCAGCTTCGCCGTCGTCGGCTATCCCCGCGAGGTCGGCCATGGTTGGCTCGAGCCGCTCACCGCCCACCCCAGCCGGCTCGATGTCGCCGTGCACGTCGAACCTGTCCCGGCCGACGTGGCGGCGGATCGGCTGCGCCGCCAGTTGGCCCGCCTCGAATCGGGCCGCCGAGCCGACGCGGCCAAAGGACGTTTGGGTGACCCCGACGTCGAGGTCGCCGCCGAGGACGCCCGGGAGTTGGCTGCCGGGCTGGCCCGGGGCGAGCAGAAGCTGTTCCGGGTTGGCCTCTATCTCACCGTGCACGCCGCCTCGGAGAAGGCGCTCGACGCCGAGTGCGCCCGGGTGCGGGCGGTGTGCTCGTCGATGCTGCTCGACGCCCAGCCGGCCACCTGGCGCACCCTGCAAGGCTGGACGTCCACCCTCCCCGTGGGGGTTGACGCCCTCGGCCAGCGCCGCAGTTTCGACACCGACGCCCTGGCCGCGTCGTTCCCGTTCGCGTCGGCCGAGCTGACCGCCAAAAGCGGTGTCCTCTACGGCACCGCCACCAGCGGCACGGGGCTGGTGCTGTGGGACCGCTTCGCCCAGGACAACCACAACTCGGTCATCCTGGCCCGCTCCGGGGCCGGCAAGTCCTACCTGGCCAAGCTCGAAGCGCTG
>JAFAWZ010000187.1 GCA_019241495.1 Acidimicrobiales bacterium
CCACAGCTGATCGGCCACCTCGAGTGGCCCGAGCGGGCCGACCTGGAACTCCCACTGACCGGGTATGACCTCGGCGTTGATACCGGAGATGCCGAGCCCGGCGGTCAGGCAGGCGTCGAGATGCGCCTCCACCAGCGGGCGCCCGTAGATGTCGTCGGCCCCCACGCCGCAGTAATACGGCCCCTGGGGAGCGGGATAGCCGGCATGCTCGGGGAAGCCGAGAGGGCGGCTGCCCTTGAACAGGGTGTACTCCTGCTCGATACCGAACAACGACTCCTGATCGCCGTACTTCCCGGCCACCTCGACCAGGTGGGCCCGGGTGTTGCTGGGATGGGGGGTCATGTCGGTGAGCAGCACCTCGCACAGCACGAGGATGTTGGAGCCGCCGCGGATGGGATCCGGGCAGGAGAACACCGGCTTCAACACGCAGTCGGACGCCTTGCCGGGCGCCTGGTTGGTGCTGGAGCCGTCGAAGCCCCAGATCGGCAGGTCGGTGGTGGGGCTCGTCAGGATCTTCGTCTTGGACCGGAGCAGGGGGGAGGGCTCCGTCCCGTCGATCCAGATGTACTCGGCCTTGATGGTCACGTGCAGTGCTCCTTGAGGTGTTCCAGGAAAAATGGAGGGCCTCTTTGCCCCTCGGTCGGCCGCACATTGTCGCATCTCCGCGTACCATCTCGGATTCCGCTGTGTGAACAGTATGTGACAACAATCCACTTCGGCCGGGGGGGCCTCTAACCTCTCAGGGGTGGAACGCCAACAGGACTACGTGCTGCGCACCGTGGAGGAGCGCGGGGTGCGCTTCGTGCAGATGTGGTTCACCGACGTGCTCGGAACGCCCAAATCGTTCCAGATCACACCTGCTGAGCTGGAGAACGCCCTCGGGGAGGGCATGACCTTCGACGGCTCCACCATCGACGGGTTCAGCCGGGTGCAGGAGAGCGACGTCCTGGCCATGCCCGACGCCAAGACCTTCCAGCTCCTCCCCTACCTGGCTGACGACGCCCCCGTCGCCCGGGTCGTCTGCGACGTAGTCAACCTCGACGGCTCACCCTTCGAGGGTGACCCTCGCCACGTGCTGCGTCGGGCGCTGGAGCGGGCCCGCTCCCTCGGTTTCTCGTTCTTCGTCGCACCTGAGCTGGAGTACTTCTACTTCGCCCGGCCCAGCCCCCGGGACGGAACCGCCCCGATGCCACTCGACCACGGCTCCTACTTCGACCTGACGACCAACGACCTGGCCAGCGCCATCCGCCGCCAGACCGTCCTGACTCTCGAGGACATGGGCATCCCGGTGGAGTACAGCCAGCACGAGGACGCCCCGAGCCAGCACGAGATCGACCTGCGCTACACCGACGCCATGTCCATGGCGGACACGGTGATGACGGTCCGCATGGTCGTGAAGGAGCTCGCGGCCCACCACGATGTCATGGCAACGTTCATGCCCAAACCGCTTTCCGGGGTGCAGGGGTCGGGAATGCACACCCACATGTCGTTGTTCGACGGCGACACCAACGCGTTCTACGACGACAGCGACGAGTACAACCTCTCGCCCGTAGCCCGGCGGTTCATAGCCGGAGTCCTGGCCCACGCCCGGGAGCTCACGGCGGTGACCAACCAGTGGGTCAACTCGTACAAGCGGCTGATCGTCGGCTACGAAGCGCCCGTCTACATCTCCTGGGCCAGGAACAACCGCTCGGCCCTCGTCCGGGTCCCCCCCACGAAGAAGGGAAAGCGGGACTCGACCCGGATCGAATACCGGGCACCGGACTCGGCGGCCAACCCGTATCTGGCCTTCGCCGCGGTACTGGCCGCGGGGCTGACAGGAATCGAGAAGGGGTACGAGCTGCCCGCAGAAGCGGCCGCCAACCTCTATGAGCTCTCCCCCGCCCAGCGGCTGGCCGAAGGCATCGAGTCCCTTCCGGGCTCCCTGTCCGAGGCCGTCGATGCCATGGAGCGGTCCGAGCTGATGGCCGAGGTGCTCGGCGAGCACGTCTTCGAATGGTTCGTCCGCAATAAGAGGGCGGAGTGGGCCGATTACAAGTCGGAGGTCACGGGGTTCGAGTACCGCCGTTACCTCACTTCGCTCTAGAGGCAGGCAAGCGCTAGGTAATGGAGCCGCTCCTCCTTTTTCCTGATCCGGCCCCGCCGTTGCTGGCCCAGGCCCTCGACCTCGGCGGATACCCGTGGAAAGCCGCCTCGTCGCTGCAGGCAGCCGAGCGGCTCGAACCCGAGGACGGCTGGGCCGGAGCGGTCGTGTCCGCCGACGCCGATCCCGAAGGAGCGTTCGCGCTCTGCCGGGCGCTGCGCAAGCGGGATTTGCCCTTGGCCCCGTTGTTGCTGATCGTGACGGTGGAGCAGCTGAGCGCGCTGGAGCTGCGCGAGGACCTCTTCGACGACTTCTGCGTGACGGGGTGGAGTGGGGGCGAGCTCGACGCCCGGCTGGCCCACCTGTTCTGGCGGACGGGCCGTGGGACCCGGCCCGAGCTGGTCGAGTACGGGCCGTTGGTGCTGAACCTCGAGACCTACCAGGCCGGCCTGTCCGGCCGCCCCCTGGACCTCACCTACATGGAGTACGAGCTGCTCAAGTTCCTGGCCACCCATCCGGGCAAGGTGTTCACGAGAGAGACGCTGCTGTCGCGGGTGTGGGGCTACGAGTACTACGGCGGGGCTCGCACCGTGGACGTGCACATCCGGCGGCTGCGGGCCAAGCTGGGCGACGAGGCGGCCAACCTGATCTCCACCGTCCGGTCGGTGGGCTACCGCTTCGGTCAGTCCCGCTGGGGGGCGTGAGCCCAGGCTTCGATCTCTACGCCTGCCCCCAATGGAAGCGCCTTCACCGCGACCGCGGACCGGGCCGGGCGGGTTGGGCCGAAGGCTCCCATGTAGGCCTCGTTCATAGCGGCGTAGTCAGCCATGTCGGTGAGAAACACGGTCGTCTTGACGACCTGCTCCAGCCGGGCGCCATGGGTCTCGAGCTGGGCCCCCAGGTTGGCCACGCACTGCCGGGTCGCCTCGGCGATGCCGCCCTCGACGAGCTTGCCGTCCTTCAGCGGCACCTGGCCGCTGCAAATGAGCCAGTCGCCCGCTCTCACGACCGGGGTATAGGGACCGACCGGTTTGGGGGCCTGATCGCTCATCGGCTCACCCCCCGTGGGGGCGTGACCCGAACTACCACACTGATTCGCTCCCCAAGGTCGCTCATCGATGCTCCCTCCTGGTGGGCCAGCGCGACGGTAGGCCCTGGGCCAGCCATGTCGCGGCGGCTACGGCAGCGAAGACCGCATCGGAGACCCTCTTCGCCTGCCCCGCCCCGGGCTGGATGTCCACGTCCACGGCCGGCGTGTCCTTGGCTCGGACCACCCCGAAGGAGCGGATCGTCAGGTCCTCGAGCTGCCCTGTCTCCGGGTCCACCGCGATGCCCTCCGAACACACCCATCCGAGCCCCATGTGGGCCGCGCCTTGGACGTAAGAAGCGAGCGTTACCTCGTCGAGCGGGTCGCCGGCATCCGCTGTCACGCCGACCCGTTCAGGCCATCCCGTGGCGCCCACCGAGACGCAGGCCCGGGCGCGGGCACCCTCGTCGGTAGTGACCGTCACGGAGGACTCGCCGGCCGTCATGGCGCGAGCGGCCGCCACGAGCACGGCGGCTTCGGCCCAGCCGGC
>JAFAWZ010000257.1 GCA_019241495.1 Acidimicrobiales bacterium
GTCGAATCGCCCCTCTTTCACGTAACCCAAGCAGCCGACGACTGGGATCGGGCCTGCGACGTGTACCAGCGGCTCTTCGTGCGGCCCATTCTGGACGGTGGGTTCGTAGCCGGGCGCGGCGGAGCCGCGTTCACTCGGGTGGGCGACATCTTGTTGGAGGCGATGGTGCCCGACGAAGGGGCTCAGGTCTTGAGCCGGTTCGTGCAGCGCCACGGGAGCCACTTCCACTCGCTCGCGTGGCACGTACGCGGGATCGACACCTTGGCTGATCGGCTCCGCTCCCGCGGGGCGCGTTTGGTGTCGATAGACGGTTCGGCCATCCCGCCCGGACCCGTCCCCACCCATGGCGCCTTCGAAGCGGTCCACGACGAACGGCTGAGGGAACCGGCCGGGTGGTCATCGGCGGTCTTTTCCACCCACCCCCGCGACACCTACGGGATGTACGAGTTCTGCCAGCCGAGCACCAAACACGCCCTGTCGCAATGGATGGGCGCCGAGCCGCTCGCGGCCGACCCGCTGCGAATCGTGCGCGGCTCCCACGGCACGGTCGTCGTGGAGAGCTGCCAAGCGGCCGCCTCGTTCTGGTCGGCAGTGGCGGACGCCACCGCGCTCGGCGAAGCGCCGGACCCCGTCTGGAACGCGCGGAGCATCTGGATGCGCTTCGGGAACGACCCCGGCACGATCGTGGAATTCGCCGAACCCGCTGGGCCGGGCCGGGCCGCGACCACCCTGGAAAAGGCCGGCGGGGCCATGCTCCAGTCATTCACCTTCGTGGTCGACGACCTGGCTTCGGTGAGACGGCACTTGAGCGATCAGGGCTTCGCGATCGAGGTCGACACCGATGATCTGGTCATCACCGACCCAGCCTCGACCATCGGTGCACGCTACGGGTTCGCCAGCTCAGCGCCGGCGACCGGACGACTTGGACGAAGAGGAGGCGGCGGCATCTCACCCTGAGTCGAATTGCTCAGTGCCGCCAAGGCAGTGTTCTGACATGGCAGTGATGCCGCCGCCTCCTTTTCGTTTACTCAATCCGGTAGCAGGCGCTCACCACCCCAATTCGGCTAGCTGCCCCCCGGTTCATCCAGACCTGTCAAGGTCTGGGATCCAGCATGGACGTTATACTTCTCGCGTGGAGCCCAAAGGCCTGGCCGTGCCGCCTTTGGAGCGCACCCGCCTGGTGGATGAAGTAACCGATCGGCTGCGAACGCTGATCCTCGACGGATCCCTCCTGCCCGGTCAACCTCTCCTGCAGGCCCACTTGTCCGAAAGGCTCGGGATCAGCCGCACCCCTTTGAGGGAGGCCCTGCGGATTCTCGAGAGCGAAGGCTTCCTGCACGTCGTGAACGGCAACAAGACCCTGGAGGTGGTCGAGCTAACCCCCACTCACATGGTGGAGCTCTACCAGTTCCGGGAGGTCATCGACGGCCTGGCCGCCCGCCTGGCCGCCAGGCGAGGCCTCGATGCCGCGGCATCGCAACGCATGCACGAGCGGCTGGCCAAGATAACCGCCTCGAGCTCCGCCTTGGATCCGATACGCCGCGCCGCCCACCACGCCGACTTCCACGCCGCGTTGGCCGAGGCGTCTGGGAACCGTTACGTGATCACCCAGATCCCCATGATCCGCCTCACCGCCCAGATGTTGGCCCGGCGCATGAGCCAGCTCCACACAGAGCAACCGGCGTTCGGCAGCGAGCTGCGCGAAGAGGGGGTGGCCGACCACACCGCGGTGCTGGCCGCCATCGAGAGCCGGGATGCCCGAGCGGCCGAGGCGACGGCTCGACGGCACATCCGCAAGACCATCCGCACCATCCTCGACCAGTTCGTGGACTCCCAGGTTTAAGGTCCCGCCTCCACCACGACGCCCCGCTCGAGGAGGGCATCTATCCGGTCCGCCTCAAAGCCCAGCTCGGCGAGTACCTCCCTCGTGTGCTGGCCGGGGACCACCGGAGGCCGCTCGATGGCGGGAGAAGAAGCTGAGAACCGCCATAGCCGGCCGGCGTGCTCCACTCGGCCGAGCACCGGATGCGGCACGGGATAGTCCGTCACGAGCTCCTCGGCCCGGAGGTCCGGATCGTCGAACCAGCCCAGGTTGAACGAGTCGGAGCACACCTCGCACGGGACACCCTTCGCGTCCAAGGCGGCGAACCACTCCTCGGCCGCCCTGGTCGCGAACACCTTCTCCAGGGCGGCGGCCAGCTCTCCGTCGTCCCCCGCCTCGACGCCGGTCACCTCGAGCAGGGCGGCCCGGTGCTTGTCGCGCAGGCAGGCGATGGCGATCCATCCCGCCCCGGTCTGGTACAGCCGGTACATGGGTCCCACCCCGGTCTGAGCGAGGTCGGAGCGCCAGGGCCGGACGGCCCCCGAGCCGGCGGAGAACATGTGCGACATGAGAAGGCCGGCTGCATTCAGGAGGTTGGTCTCCACCAGCTGGGGGCCCTGGGCCCGCATCCGCAAGGCCTGGGTGACCCCGAGGACCGATATGACGGCAGCCGCGTGGTCGGAGACCCCGAGACGGTGCCAGGTGGGATGGCCGCCCGCCGGTGTGGCCCCCTGCTCGTGCTCGAGGCCGAGAAGGGCTTGTGCCATCTGGTCGCAGCCGGGTGCGGTGGCCAGGGGCCCGGTAGGGCCGAAGCCGGATACGTGGCAGTAAACGATGTCGGGCTTGAGCCGCTTGGCATCCTCGAACCCGATGCCGAGACGTTCGGCCGCACCGGGCCGCATGTTGTGGTGGATCACGTCGGCCTGAGCGATCAGGGCGCGGGCGATCTCGAGACCCTCGGGCTGTTTGAGGTCCAGCGAGATCGACCGTTTGCCCCGTTGGCAGGCCACCCAGGTCTGGGTCAGGGCGGCCGCAGGCACGCCCGCCGCGCTTTGGGCCAAAGCCGCGGCGGGCCGGGCTGCGCCGCCGGCCGGCCGGCGGCCCCGGGCGTTCTCGACGCGGATCACGTCTGCTCCCAGGTCGGCGAGCATCATCGGTCCGTACGGGCCGGCCAGGGCCAAGCCGAAATCGAGGACCCGGACGCCGGCCAGCGGCCCGTTCGACGAGCGGGGGGCGGCAGGGGAAGAGCCGGGCCCCGGCTGGTCGTCCTTGCCGTCAGACGGCCGAGTTCGGTTCAACCGGTAGGGCCGGCCGAACTGCCTCACCGTCCCGGCACCGGGCACTTCCCGATCGACGACGATGTCGTTCTCCACCACCTGCGGGTGGGCAAAGGCCTCTTCCAGAGAAAGTACCGGCTGAGCCCGCAGGTCCTTGGTGGAGAACAGCTCGACCCAGTGGTCTCGCGGACGCTCGAGGAACAGGCGCTGGACCGCGGCCTGATGGGCTCGCACCGCGTCGCAGTCCCCCGATCCGGGAGGCACCACGCCGGCCTCGGCCCCGAGCTCCTCGACCAGGGCCGGAACAACCTCGGGCATCGGATGGAACCACTGCCCGTCGCCCGCCTCGTAACAAGGTGTAGGAGAGATGTCGCGGCACTCTGAGCGGTACGTGTGGTAGTACGCAGGGGTCGGGGTCCCGACTCGGCTCCACGGGATGGCGGTCCAGATCAGGACCCCCTGGAGCAGGGAGGTCTCCACTCGCTGCCCGCGGCCCGAAGCCTCCCGCTCGAACAGTGCGGCGGAGATTCCCACCGCGGCGAGCAGGCCGGCGCCGTAGCTGGGAAGGGGGCTGAGCACGAAGATGGGCCCCGGGCGCAATCCGGGCTGCTCGAACTGAAACCCCGTACGGGCCTGCACCAAGATGTCGTATCCCGGCCGCTCTGCGATCGCACCTCGGGTGCCGTAGCCGGTGATCGAACAGGAGACGACGCGGGGATTGGCCCTTTGCAGGCTGGCGTAGTCAACCCCGAGGCGTTCGGCCCCACCCGGCGAGAAGCTGTCCAGCACCACGTCTGACTGGCCGACCAAGCTCATGAAGGCGGACCGGCCGGAATCGGACGCCAGATCGATGGTCGTGCGCTGTTTGCCCCTGCCCCACACCACCTCGGGGGGCAAGGCGGAAAAAGGATCGCCTCCCGGCGGCTCGATCTGTACCACCTCGGCCCCGTAGTCGGCCAACAGCATGCTGGCCACCGGTCCTGCGCTGCCCTTCGACAGGTCCAGCACCCGCACACCGCGCAGCGGTTCGCCAGACGTCGGCCCGGGCCGGTTCACTTCGACCCACCCAACCTGGTGGCACCGCGGCCCGGCGCGGGGCGGATCGGCTCGGAATGGTCCCAATCGGCCAGCAGAGTGCGCATGCCGGTGACGAGAGCGAGCGGCTGGTCGAGCATGATGTGGTGCCAGGCGGACGGGATCTCGATCACCGGAGCCCGTCGCCCCAGAAGCTCGTACATCTGGGCCCCGACATCCCTGGTCGCCAGCCCGTACTGCGCACGGAACAGGGCGACCCGGCATGTGATCGTCCGCAGGATCTCCGGATCGGGACGCAGGCGCTGGAAGACCAACGGGTCGAATTTCCACGACCACCCGCCATCGACGGGACGCAATGACGTCTCCGCGATGTGTTCGATCACATAGGGGAGCGATGCGGGCTGCTCCGGCACCGTCCGGAAGCGCTCGAGCGCCTCCTCACGGGAGGGGTAGACCCGCAGTGGACCAAAGGCATGGCGCTGAGAGGCGGCGTTCTCCTCAGGTGGGCGCTGGCCGAACGCCGAGTCGAGCACGACGATGCCGGCCACCCGGTCCGAGTAGAGGGCCCCGACGACGAAGGTGACTCCCCCACCCATGCTGTGCCCGATGACGAGGGGCTGACCGTAGATGCCTGACGCATCCGCCACATCGAGGACCTCGTCGGCCCACAGCTCCATCGAGTACGACGGCCGCCTCCCACTGTCACCGTGGCCGCTCAGATCGAGGGCGACGACCCGCAACCCGTCGGTGAGCAAGGGCGCGATGTGATCCCACCACCGTCCGTGCGCCCCGCCTCCATGGACGAGGACGATCCCGGGCCGGTCCGCATCACCCCACGTGCGAAAGGCGATGCGGCAGCCGTTGGAGGAGACCGAGCCGGTCTCGACCGGCGCGGCCAGCGCGTCGCGGAACCACTCTGGTTGGACCGGCATAAGGGGCGACTTCAGCGATTCTTGTATTCGACTGCCTTCCCGGTTCGGCCGACGTATGAGTCCCTCAACGCTTTGGTGTCCTCGGTTTGCTGAAGGTGATAGGCGAGGGCCCGCTCGAGGTCGTAGTGCTCGTCGAAGCGCATTGCCTTGTTCACCATGTACTTCATGGTGCTGAGGGCCAGCGGCGGGAACTGGATGATCTCGCGGGCCAGCTGGAATGCCCGGGAAAGGCATTCTTCGTCGGAGACGACCTCGTTCACGAGACCCCAGTCCAAGGCGGTGCCCGCGTCGATCAGGTTGCCGGTCATCATCATCCACAGCGCCCGGTGCTTGCCTATGGTGCGGGCCAGGTACTGGCTGCCGATCCCGAAGGGATAGAGGCCGAGCTTGACCTCGATGCTCCCGAACTGGGCCGACTCCCCGGCAACTATCAGATCGCATGCTTCGGCGAGCTCCCATCCACCCCCCAAGGCGTACCCTTTGACCGCACCGATGAGCGGCTTGCGGAACTGGTGCAGGTACTGCCACATCGAACCGCCGGCAATCCCAGGCCCGCCCGGGATGGCGCCGTAGAGGAACCGGCCGAGCTGCGAACCGCTGCCTTCCATGGTTGCCACCCGGGGGTCCGGGGCAGGCCCACCGGGGCGGATGTCGGCCCCGGCGGAGAAAGACCGTCCCTTGCCGGTGAAGACCACCGCCCTCACGCTCGTGTCGTTCTCCAACTCGATCAGGCCGTCGCGGATCTCGACTTCGACGTTGTTGGGGCTAACCGGGTTCAATCTCTCCGGCTGGTTCATGGCCAAGAGCGCCACTTGGTCCTCGACGGTGATCTCGATCAGGTTGTAGTCGTCGTAAGGCATCGGCAGCGCTCTCCTCGTGATGTGCGAAATGGCCGACGTACTCTACCGATCGACGCCCGCCACCCGCATCCGAGACCCTGGATCCCAGTT
>JAFAWZ010000127.1 GCA_019241495.1 Acidimicrobiales bacterium
TGGCCGGGCCCGAACGCCAGCTCCTTGGCGTACCGGGTAGCTCGCCATCCCGTCTGGGCCCGCATGGCCGCGGCGGAAAGGGTGGGCAGCCCGATCCACACCGCCCCGTCGCGCAGGGCGAGGTCCACTGCTGTCGGGTTGATGCCGCCGACGCTGTCATTCAGCAGAATCGCTCCGTGGAGCAGGAACCCGGTGGCGTCCTGGGCGATCTTTGACCGCTCGGCGGTGGGGCAGTAGTGGTGGCGGTGGATGGCGGCCGCCACCCCGGCCGTAGCCGACTCACGGGCCAGCCCGATGTCGTCGGTCCGGCGGGGCAGCAGGTCGGGGTTCGAGTGGACATACAGGTCGACGGCTCCGTTGACCAGATCTGACGCGCTCACCTTTTGGTTCTCCTCTCGTCCGGCTCGGTAGGCGCACGAATCTACGGGCTCGCCGAGCCGAATGCTGAGCCGCTGTCACGGCAGGGGTCCCAGTAAAGAGCCCGGACCACTAGCGGAGACCGGAGCGGACGAACGCGTCCACGATTCGTCGTTGCAGGATGAGGTAGAGGACGAGCAGTGGCAGAGTGGCCAGCCCGGCGGCGGCCAGGAGGGCGCCGTAGTCGGGGTCGGTGACGCTGAGCAGGTGGCTGATTCCGACCTGCAGGACCGAGTCGGGGCTGCGGTAGACGATGAGGGGCCACAGATACTCGTTCCAGGCTCCGATGAACAACAGGATCTCCAACGCGGCCAACGACGGGCCCAGGTTGGGGACCACGACGCGCCACAGGATCGACCAAGACGACAGCCCGTCGATGCGCGCCGCCTCGATGAGCTCCGAGGGGAAGTTCTTGAGGTGCTGGCGCAACAACAGCACCGCGAACGTGGAGCTGAGCTGAGGGACGATGACTCCCGCGACCGAGTTGAGCAGGCCCAGCTTGGAGAGCAGCACGTAGTTGGGCAGGATCGTCACTTGGAACGGAACCAGCCAGGTCCCGATCACCACCAGCATGAGCAGGCGTTGGCCGCGAAACTGCCAGCAGGAAAAGGCGTAGGCGGCGAGAAGACCGCTGAGGAGCTGCCCGAGCGACACACCGATGGCCATGGTCACGGTGTGGAGGAGGAGCTGGCTCCATGGGAGCTCCGAGAGGGCGTGAGCGAGATTGGCCAGGTGGGGCTTAAAAGGAAGCGATTCCGAGAACAGTGTTCGAGGCGCTCGGAACATGGCGAGGATCAGCCAGACGAGGGGGGCTACCACCAGCAGGCCGACGGCGATCAGTACTGCGTGGCGGGCGATGGTCGTATCACGGCGGCCGCCGCCTCGGCGGGGCGGAGGGGGTGGGTTCGCCGAGTCGGTCCTGGGGTCGGGCGTAACCTGGAACACGGCCCGTCTAGTCCTGGTAGCGGCTGAACCGCTCGAGCAGCCCCAGGCACGGGACGGCCGTGGCGGCGAAGGCGACGAAGAACACGACCGCGGCCGCGGAGGCCAGGCCGACGTCGAAGCTGGTGAAGCCCAACGAGTACAACAGGTAGTAGATGTCGGTCGTGGCCCGACTGGGGCCGCCAGAGGTGAGAGTGTCGATGAGTGGGAACATGATCTGTCCCTCTGCAACCAGCACGGCAGTCGTAAGCAGGAACAGCAAGGTGGGGGAGAGGAGGGGAACGGTGATCTCGGTGAACCGGCGCAGCCGGCCCGCCCCGTCGAGGGCGGCCGCCTCGTAGTACTCCGGTCCGATGTTGACGAGTCCGGCACTCACGATGAGGATCGACGCGCCCAGCACCTTCCAACCGGCGATCACGATCAGTGAGAGGGGCGCAGTGGTGGGGTCGAACAGCCAGTTGCGAGGTGACACACCGACGTTCCCGAGGATGCTGTTGACGGCGCCGCCGTTGGGCGCGAACAGGAAGCTCCACAAGGTTGCGGCCACTACGGGGGAGATGAGCACCGGCAGGAACAGGACGCTCCGGTAGAAGGCTTGGGCGCGCGACCCGAGGCCCTGGGTGACCACGGCGATGAGCGCGGGGAGCACGACTCCGAGCGCGAGCAGCCCGACCATGTATAGGCCCGTGGTCTCGGCCGCCTGCTGGAGCTGGGGCAGGCGGAGAACGTGGCGGTAGTTGGCCAATCCGACCCCGACCGACGGTGTCGTCGGTAGCAGGTTCCAGCGGACGAACGACAGGCGGAAGGTTTGAGCGAGCGGCCAGTAGACCCACAGGGCGAAGCAGATCAAAGCAGGCGCCAGGTACATGTACGGGGTGGCGACAGCCGTCAGCCGGTGACGGCGGCCGGCCCGAAGGGCTGATCGGTCATCGGAGATCGGCACCGACGTGTCGAGGTCGCCCCGGAGGGGCTCGACCTCAACGAACATCGTGTACGGTCCCGGCCGGCAGTTTGTGATTGTCGCAGGCGTCGGGAACCCAGACCATCCGGCGGCCGCTGGCCGGATCGAACAGCCTCAGGTCGTCGACGGACGCCACCAGCTCGACGTTTTCCCCCGCCCGCAGACCGAGCGGGCGGGGGCCGCGAACACAGATCCGCTCCTCTGCCGCCTGGCAGATCGCTACCTCGTCGTTCCCGAGGTTCTCGACCGCCACCACCCGGGAACGAAAGCGGGCCCCCGCCGCTCCGGCCCCACCGATCCGCAACCGCTCCGGTCGCACACCGACTGTGACTGCTCGCTCGGCCACCTCACCCTCCCACAGGACCGCGCTGAGCGCTGCTCCCTCTAGAAGTACACGCCGGTCCCGGCTGGATGCGACGGCGGGCAGCAGGTTCATGGGCGGGGCGCCCAGGAAGCGGGCCACGAACACATTTGCCGGCTCGTCGTAGATCTGGGCGGGAGTGCCCACCTGTTGGAGGCGGCCCCCGTCGAGCACCGCGATGCGGGTGCCGAGGGTCATGGCCTCGACCTGATCGTGGGTTACGTAGACGAAGGTGGCATCGAGGCTGCGGTGGAGAGCGGCCAGCTCCATCCGGGTGGCGGTGCGCAGTTGGGCGTCCAGGTTGGACAACGGCTCGTCCATCAGGAAGACCGCCGGGTCTCGCACCATGGCCCGTCCGAGTGCTACCCGTTGGCGCTGCCCGCCGGAAAGCTCTCGTGGCCGGCGGTCAAGCAGGCGGTCGAGGCCCAAGCGAGCCGCGACGTCGGCCACTTTTTCCTCGATCTCGGTCCGAGGCCGCCGGTGGGCCCGCAAGCCGAACCCCAGGTTGCGTCGGACCGACAGGTGAGGGTAGAGGGCGTAGCTCTGGAAGACCATGGCGGTGTTGCGCTGGCGCGGCGGCAGGGTAGTGACGTCGCGCCCGTCGACCTCCACCCCGCCTCGGTCGGGGTGGATGAGCCCGGCCATGACCCGCAGCAGCGTGCTCTTGCCGCACCCGCTCGGGCCGAGGAGTACCAAGAGCTCTCCGTGGGCCACGTCCAGGCTGATGTCGTCGAGTGCCACGGTGTCGCCGTAAGCCTTGGTTATGTGATGCAGGCGGATCCGTGCCACGTGGCGTCAGCCCACCGCGTCGAGATCGGCCACAGTCCGCACCATCTCGTCGATGGAAGTCCCTTCGCGCTCGTCGAGGTCGGCGGGGGCGCGGAACCAAGCGTTCACGGCGTTGCCGTCGAGGTGCCATTCGACCACTCCGAGCTGCTCGAAGTACGGCGATTCCGTCTCCGTTTGACCTATGAACCCGGTCGAGGGTGCCCATACCTCCAGCGGCCCGGTCGCTTCGGGACGGGGCCGGCGCCGGTAGCGGTGGAGATGGCCGCAGCCGACGGCGGCCAGGCGCTCACCGATCAGGGTCATGATCCGCTGGCGAGATCGATCGGGGATGCTCAGGGCGGCTTCCGACGGGGTGGTGCGGGGCAACCACAGCGGTTTGTGAGAGAACAACAGAACCCGGGCAGGCCCGGGCTCGGCGAGCTGATCCTCCAGCCATCGCCACTGGTCGTCCTCCTCGTCGAGGCCCGATCCGAGCAGCTCGCTGTTGATGCCGATCACCAGCCACTCGCTGTGGCGCGCCGCGAAACGATCGGGCCCGAACACGTCACAGTGAGCAGCGACCCGTTCGGAGGTGATGGCCAGGCCCTTCCACGGGACCGAGCCTGGTTCCCCTACGTCGTGATTGCCGGGCAGGTACACGACCGGGGCCTGGAACGCAGCGTGGACCTGGAGGGCCCAGGCCCGATCGAGGGGTTGATCGGGGGAGGCGGCCACGATGTCACCCGTGTTCACGATCAGGTCCGGGTGGAACGTGGCGTTTACCCACGATGCGATCCGACCGAGGTTGGCAGTGGTGATGCCACCGAGATGAGAAAGATGGGTATCGGAGATCTGGACGAGACGCACGGGCGAGCTCCTTGGGGTTGTGGGTCAGGAACCGAGAAGGGCGTCCGCCTGGTTCTGGGCCTTGGCCAGTGCCGAGGCGGCCGGTTGGCTCTGGAAGGCGACGCTGGACACGGCGTCTTCGAGCAGTTGCTCGACCTGGGCGAAGCTCGGTCCGGGATAATCCTGCCATGGCACCAGACGGCTCAACTGCTGCAGGTTGGGCTGGGCCAACGCTTCAGCTTGCGACCCGGTCGGCAGGTAGTGCGGGTCGCCTACCAAGCTGGTGCGCAGCGGCGCGTACCCAACCTGCTGGGCAAGGGTCGCGAACGAACTGTCCGTGGTGAGGTACTGGATCAGCTCCCATGCCGCCTGCTGTTTGACCGGCGAACGCGACAGGATGGCCAGGGCGGAGCCGGAATTGGTGGGAATGCTGGGCGCCGAGCCGAACGACGGTAGCCCGGTGTCCATCAGCTGTACTCCTGGTCCGGCTGCCGCGGCCAGGCTGGCCTGGGCGGCGCTGGAGTTCAACACCATGGCCAGCTTCCCCTCGGCAAACTCCTGCACCGTCTGAGTGTTGCTCAGGTTCACCATGGCGCCGGACTGTCCGAGCCCGCCCAGCATCTCGACGGCGTTGACCGTCTTCGGAGCAGTCCACGACAGGGTCTGGCCGCCACCGCTCAGGACCGTGCCCCCGGCCGAGCGGATCACCGCCTGGGTGCACCAGTCGACTTCGACTGACGCCGCGCCAGCGGCGCAATTCGACAGGCCGTCAGCGCCAGTGGCCTTCTTTATGGCAATGGCATCGGATTGGACCTGGGCCCACGTCAGCGGAGGGTGGGCCGGATCGAGGCCGGCCCGGCTGAACAGGGCGGCGTTGTAGAACAGGATCGGCGTCGACAGCAGCCACGGGACGGCATACAGCTGGCCGTCGACCACGCCCAGAGCGCGGACCGCGTTGGGGTAGGGGTGAGGACCGCCCCATTCCGCGGTCAGCGCAGACCCGGTGATGATGTGGTCGAGGTCTTGCGCGCCCGGGCCGCCGGTCGCCAGGTACCGAAGCATGTCCAAGCCGCTCTGCACCACGTCGGGGGTGGTGCCCGCCGCTTCGTCGCGCTGGACCGCGGCCGTGATGGCCGCCCCGTTGGTCGCCGAGGGAACCTGAACCGACACGGTGATGTTCGGATGAGCAGCCTCGAAACCGGCGACCAGCCCGTCGAGGGTCTTCCCGCCCGTCTTGCCGATCAGCGGCAGGTAGCTCACCAATGTCAATGCCACGTGCTCACTGGGCGGAACCGGGTTACCGGCCGCGGGAGCGTCCTTGGCGGCCGCTGACCTTGCCGACGACCCGCATCCCGACCCGGCCACGGCTGCGGCGGCCAGTACCGCCACGACGGTGGAGAGCCGACCGGTTCCGAAGCGACGACCTAGTATGTTCCACATGTTTCGTAATCTACGAAACAGAGATACGGTTTGTCAGTGAACTCTGGTTGAACTTGTCGTAACGACTGAGGAGGTCATCATCGAGCTCGACGCCCGGCGGACTGCGACCTACATCCGCGCCCTCATACCCTCGCTCGTCCCGAGCGAGGCACACGTCGCAGAAGCACTCCTCCGCCACCTCGACGACATGGGCGAACTGTCGGCAGCCAAGCTGGCCGCCGAAGCCGGAACTTCGCGCGCCACGGTCGTACGCACCTGTCAGAGCCTCGGCTACAGCGGCTTGAGCGAGCTACGCGACACCCTGATCAGCGAGGAGCGGGCGGCGACGAGCCCCCCCGAAGAGGGCGACCCCGCCGCGTCCGCGTTGGAGCGGACCGTGGTGGCGGGAATCGAGCAGATCCAAAGCATGAGGTCGATCCTCGATCGGAACCAGTTCGCGCTGGCCGTCGACGCCCTCGCGGCGGCCCGGCGGGTGCTCGTCGTGACCCTGAGCGACCTGGCCGTGCTCGGCCACTACGCCGTGTTCCACTTCGCCCTGGTCGGGCGGACCGCCGAGGCCGCGGCCGATCCGATCACTCTCCATACGCTCGCCACATTGCTCCAACCAGGCGATGTCTGCCTCGCTGTCGGCCACAGCGGCACGAACTCCTTGACCATACGAGTCGCCCAAGCGGCCGCGGACACGGGCGCGACGGTGATCGCGGTCACCTCGTTCGCTCGCGGCGCGCTGGCCGAGCTGGCCGACATCCATCTGGCCGTGGGCACGACCCGCCCCGATAGCTTTACCCAGACCATGACCCGCATCCGCCTCAGCCAGATGTTGATCATCGACGCTCTGCAAAACGCCCTCGCCGCCCGCCTCGACGCCGCGCCACCGACCGACAACATGATCCGCGCCGTCACCCAATACACCTACCGGCGACCCCGCCCGCCGGCACGGAGACGCTCGAGGAAGGCGTGACACCGTCCTCAGATGTATCCTGGGTGCACCCAGGTCCTGAAGGGAACGGCCATGCTTCGAGAAGAACACAAGCTCGTATCGTGTGACGACCACGTCATCGAACCACCGAACGTGTGGGTTGATCGCATGCCCGCGAAATTCAACGACCGGGGCCCGCGGGTCGTCGATCGTCCCGGCCACACCCAGGCGTGGCAGCTCGACGGCGACCTGTACCCGATCTCGCTCCTCGGCAGCCCCCGCACCCGGATCTTCCGCACCGACGGTACCGGCGACGACCTCTATGCTCGCCACTACGACGACATGGTGCCCGGCGCGTACGACGTCAAGGAGCGTCTGGTCGCCATGGACGAAGATGGCGTGTGGGCCCAGCTTTTGTTCCCGACGTTCCCTCGTTTCTCCGGCACCCTTTTCATAAAGCACAAGGACGCCGAGCTCGCCAGCGCTTGCATACAGGCGTACAACGACTGGATGATCGACGAGTGGTGCG
>JAFAWZ010000128.1 GCA_019241495.1 Acidimicrobiales bacterium
CCAATAGGAGGGGCGGCGACGACCGTGTCGCGATGTTCCGCCAGGAGGGTCATGAAGATTTCCCTGTTCGAAGAAGTGCCAGTGCCCCGCCCGTGGGACGAGTGCTCGGAGAAGAAGGCGTTCGACGATCGGCTGGAGCAGATGCAGCTCGCCGACCGGGTGGGGTTCCACGCGGTGTGGCTCACGGAGCACCACTTCTTGGAGGAGTACTGCCACTCATCGGCGCCGGAGATCTTCCTGGCGGCCCTGGCGGCGACTACATCCAGGCTGCGCCTGGGCCACGGCATCGTGCACCTACCGCCGCCGATCAACCATCCGGCTCGTACCGCCGAGCGGATCGCGACCCTCGACGTGATCTCCGGGGGCCGTGTGGAGCTCGGAACGGGAGAGTCGTCTTCTGTGGCCGAGCTGGATGGGTTCAGGGCCGATCCTGGCAAGAAGCGGCAGATGTGGGACGAGGCCATGCAGGTGTTGATCGGGTGTCTGGCGGACACTCCTTTTCATGGTTTCCAGGGCGAACACGTCGACATGCCGCCGCGCAACGTGGTTCCCAAACCGCTGCAGAAGCCGCATCCACCTCTGTGGGTCGCGTGCACGCGGAAAGACACCATGGATATGGCGGCCCGGCGGGGTATCGGCGCGCTCAGCTTTTCCTTCCTGGGGCCCGAAGTGTTCGAAGAGCGCGTAGCGCGGTACTACCGGATTCTCGAAGAGGAGGGAGTGCCGATGGGCCGGGCGGTCAACGCCAACGTCCTCTGCTCGGCCGGAGCGCTCGTTTGCGCGACCAACGAGGATGAGGCGATTGCCGCGGTCGGCGAGACGGCCCGGTTCTTTGGTTACGGCATTCGCCACTACTACGTGGACGGAAAGCACCAGCCCGGGGCCACCAACCTCTACGGGCAGTACCTGCAAGCCTTTCGAGCCGGCGCCACGAGCGGCGAGGCGGAGCTGGAGAACCGGCTGGTCGGCCCTCCGGCCAAGCTGCGTAAAACACTGCTGGCCTACGAAAGCATCGGTGTGGACGAGGTGATGTTCCTGACCCCTCCAATGGCCCACGAGGATGTCATGGAGTCACTCGATCTATTCGGCCGTGAGGTGCTGCCCGAGTTCGTCGAGCGAGATGAGGCCTTGCAAAAGCAGAAGGCCCAGGCGATGGAACCGATCATCGAGACGTTGATGGCCCGCCGCCCGGCCGAGGCGAGCTACGACCCGAGCTACACCTTCGGAGCTGTTCCCGTGGCATGGGATCTCGGGACGCCGATTACCGAGGTTCTCGACTCGATGGAGTCGCGAGCCAAGGACCTCGAGCAGTGGAGAGCCATGAAGGCGGAAGAGGCCGACCGGGACGGCTCAGGACAGGAACGGTGAAGATGGCCGGGTCTCACCGAGGCGGGTGGCGTTCTCCACCACCCAGTGGTCGTAGTCGGCGGTCTTGCGGGCGTACCAGCGACCGACCCGGGGATTCGGCAGGATGAGGAAGCGTTCCTCGGCCAGGCCTTCGATGATGGCGTCGGCCACTTCGGCGGGGGTCTGCACGTCCCCGGTGCGGGGCCGGGAATCGAAGTGACCGTCGCGGGTCTCGACCGCGGCCGGGCAGACCACTGAGACCTTGATCCCTTTGTCCCCGTAGTTCAGCATCAGCCATTCGGCGAAGCCGAGGGCGCCGTGCTTGGTCGTGGCGTAGGCCACGCTCGATGGGCCCGTGATCAACGCCGCGGCGGAGAGCGTTTGCAGCAGGTAGCCGCCACCGCGCTCGAGCATGCGGGGGACGAGAGAACGCGCGGCGCGAACGTGGGCCAGGCAGTTGACCCGCCAGGACCGGTCCCACGTCTCGTCGGAGGTCTGCAGGTTTCCGCCTTCTGGGCCGGTGAAGGTGGCCGCGTTGGAACAGAACAGGTCGATCGGGCCGATGTCCCGCTCCACCTTTTCGATGAGACCCTCTAGCTGGACGGCGTCGCCGACGTCGCACGGCCACGCCACGGCGCCGAGGCGCGCCGCGACCGACCAGGCCCGCGCCTCGTCGATGTCGGCGACGACGACGGCGCGTGCGCCCTCGGCAACGAAGCGCTCCACCATCGCCTCGCCGATGCCGTGACCTCCGCCAGTGATGACCGCCACCCGGTCTTGGAGATGCATCGCCTAGGGCGCTACCTGCGGGGCCGGAACGCCGGCTACCGGGCGTTGCATGTTCGAGCCCGTGATGGGGCGGCCCTCGGAGCGGAAGCTGTCCTTAAGCGCGGCGAGGGCCTCGTCGTCGGCAGGTGTTAGCACGTCTTGTATGGACGGGCCGAAGCATTCTGCCAGAGGCCGGAGCGTGTCGATATCCAGCCGGTACAAGCGGGTCGCGTTGAGGCCGAGGATGGCCCGGGTCTCGTCCTCGGGTACGCCGACGGAACCGAAGCTGGCCTGTAGCCACTCGAGGGTGCGGCCCCACGTGCCCTCCTCGTGGGGGTAGTCGCTGCCGAACATGAGCACGCCTACCCCCAGCTCGTGGCGGGCCGACAGCTGGGTGCGGGCCACGATCGACGCGCCCACGTGGCACTGGCGGTACCAGTATTCGCTCGGGGTGAGCTCGCATGCATCGGAGAACTTGTAGACGGTGCCGTATCCCCCGCCGGCGAAGTACTCGTCGAGGCGGTGCAGGAAAGCCGGTATCGAGAATGTCGCGGTGGTTCGGTCATCACGAGATGCAGGTTCGGGTGGCGGTCGAACACACCGGAGAACACGAGGTGCCAGAACGGTCTGGTCATGGCGTAGTCGAGCTCGAGGCCCATCATGGCTGCGGTATGGCGACCGAAGTCCGGCAAACCCACACCGCCGTGCACGTGCAAGGCGAAACCGAGCTCTTCACAGGCGCTCCAGAACCGCTCCCAGTACGTCTCGTCACAATACTCGGGCAGGTCGTAATGGAACACCGGGAACATGACCCCGCCCAGGCCGGCTCCGGCTGCCCACCGCAGCTCGGCCTCAGCCGCGTCGAGGTCGTGGAGCGGCACTATGGCCAAGCCGACCCGGCGACCCGGCGCCTCGGCGCAGAACTCGGCTAGCCAACGGTTGTAGGCGCGTTCGCCAGCAGTGGCCAGCTCGCGCGCACGCGGCGTGCGATTGCGGGTGCCCCGGCCGGAGAATATGTCGGACCACGGCACGGCGGTCTCCTTGAAACCGGCGCCCGGGAACATGACCTCGGCGACGACCCCGTCCTGCTCGAGGTCCTCCAACCGCGCCGATGAGTCCCATGCCCGCTCGATGCGCTCCCCGTAGCGGGCCAGGAAACGCTCGCGCGATAGGCGCGAAGCGCCCTCTCGCAGGGCCAGATTCGATATCCCGCTGGCGTAATCGTCGAAGTCGTCCCGGTAAGACGGGTCGAGATAGGGCCGGTAGCGTTCGACGGGAAGACCAGTGTGGCAGTCTGATGAGACGAGGAGAACCCGATCAGTCATGCGTCGTCCTCCAGCAGGTGAGCGATCCCGCAGACAATAGCCCGCGACCGAAATGCTGTATCCAGGATGAGAATACACTCGGTACCGGGGACGGTGCGTCGCGGACCCTGCGTGTTAGCCTGTTGCGGCCGCAGCGGGCCGACCGGAGCCGCTGCCAGAGGCGACTGAGAGGGAGAGCGACGTGCGCGAAGCGGTGATCGTGGAGGCCATCCGGACACCCATCGGGCGGCGAGGCGGCTCGCTCTCGGATACGCACCCCGTGGACCTGTCAGCCCATGTCCTGAACAGCCTCTTGAAGAGGACAGGTGTGGAGGCGGCACTGGTGGACGACGTGATCTGGGGCTGCGCCACTCAGATCAGCGACCAGGCGGGCAACGTGGGGCGCTTCGCCGTGCTCGCCGCCGGGTGGCCGGAGACCATCCCTGGCGTGACGATCAATCGAGCATGCGGGTCGAGCCAACAGGCACTCGAGTTCGCCGCCATGGGTGTGATGTCCGGCCGCTACGACCTGGTGGTGGCAGGCGGGGTCGAGTCGATGAGCCGGGTGCCGTTGGGATCGGCCCGGGCCGTCGGCGAGCCGTACGGCCCGGCCATGTGCTCCCGCTACGACCACGCCGGCTTCGACCAGGGGATCGGCGCCGAGATGATCGCCGAGCGGTGGGGTCTCTCCCGGCAACAATTGGACGAGTTCTCCGTGGGCTCCCATCTGAAGGCGGCCGCCGCTACTGACCGCGGGGCATTCGAGGAACAGGTCGTCCCGGTCAAGGACGACCCGGCGGCGCGGGTCGACGAAGGAATCAGGCGGGACACCTCGGTGGAGAAGTTGTCGGGATTGAAGCCGGCATTCCGCGAGGGCGGTGTGATACACGCTGGTAACTCCTCCCAGATATCCGACGGCGCAGCCGGCGTCATGATCA
>JAFAWZ010000256.1 GCA_019241495.1 Acidimicrobiales bacterium
TGGCCCAGCGCCTCGTCGAGCGGGCCGCCCAGGTCCTCGCCCGCCGCCCCTCGGGCTAACCGAATCGCGCGCGCCGCCGATCCCGGCCCATCCCAACCAACCCGGATGTGTGCCCCACCAGCGCTTTCCGGGAGCCCGAGAGCGGAATCGAACCGCTGACCTACGCATTACGAGTGCGTTGCTCTGCCGGCTGAGCTACTCGGGCGGGGCCGCGCCGGGACGCGGCAGCCCGCCACCCTACCACTGGGCCCCAAGTGCTCATTCGGGCCGCTGGTATCCCCCGGTGATGTGGCGGGAGGTGCCTATCGTGAAGTTGGCTGTGGCAGGCCCTGATGCCTAACGCCCCTTCGGGTCAGGGCCTGCCCAGCCCGTATCCGGGGCCCTGAGCGAGGGAGACGAGCAGCCGGTCACACCAGGCGGTGACCACCCCGGACGCGCCGGCGCATGTCCCACAGGCAGGCGTGAAAGGGAAGCTCTCGGGCCACGGGGGGCAGCAACCGGTTCACCCGGGCAATCGCGCCGATCATCAGGTCGAAGCGGCCCTGGTCCGCTGTGCTCCACGACAGGCACATCAGCGTGCGAAAGGGAGGCGGCAGGAAGCCCCTCGTCACGAACTGCGATAGCGCCGCAGGGAGGAACCGGACGGCCGGCGGCAGGAAGCGGAGCTGGATGACGCCGAGCAGGTACTCCCGCACCGTGTCGTCGATCGAGATCCTGGACAAGGTGTCGTCCCAGTACTGGTCGAAGGCGGCCCGGTCGGCCGGCCACTCTTCGGGCCTGACCTGCAACGTCGTGGCCAATCGGGCCGCCTCCAGGTAGAAGGCGTCCGCCTCGGCATCGCTCATGGGCCGGTGCAGCCGGGCGTGCACGTCGACAGCCCCGAAGTAGAGGCAGGCTGCCACCCACTTCTGAAGCTCGGGATCGAAGGCGTCATAGGCGACTTGACTGTCGGGCCCGGAATGAACGGCCGCATGGGCTCGGTTCACGGCCGCCCGGTAGAGGTCCCTTTCCTCGTCGGAGCCAAGCATGGCCACCGCCAGATAGGTGAAGGTGGTGCGGAGTCGCTTGACCGGGTGACGGGTCAGCTGCCCGCTCTCGACCGTGCTCTCCACCACCCCGTGCCCAACCGGGGGCAAGCTCAGCTGCATCACGACGTTGGCCGGCCCGGCCAACAATGCCCCGATGCCATCCAGTTCCCTCACCGCGCCCACCGCTCACGCCTCGCCCAAGTCTGGTCACCTTTTCTGGAACGTAAAGGCCGAGCGCCGATGGACCGATCGCACGAGCGATGCGTGGCATGCGGGCCCGGCTGATGATGAAGGTGATGTCCCTCCTCGTCATGGTCGTCCTCACGGTCATCTCGGCCCGTTCCTGCTCGGGGGGATCGGACCACTCTTCGCCCCTCGACCCGACAAATGTCGCCCGGAACGGGATCGCCGGGCTGTGCGCCAACCAGCAGGCGACGGCCACCGCATCGGGTGACGGAGCCGGGTCGCAGGGCTTGGACCTGTCGCAGGCCGCGGCCGGCAACCCGGCCGGCCTGAACGCTCTCAGCCAGGCGCTCGGCGGTCAGGTGTCGTGCCCGACCACAACCGTCGGCCCGGACAACAACGGCGGCTGAGGGCCCCGCCTCAGGCCCCCTTGCGGACGGGGTCGGCGGCGATCCGCCCCAACCGTGACATGAGAGCCTGGAGGGCCAGGAGCTCGCCGGGGTTGAACTCGAGGTTGCGAACCGTCCGATCTATCTCACGTACGGCTTCGACCGCCTCGGCCCTCCGCCGCGAATCCGATGCCGCGACCAGTCGCTCGCGGTAGGCGGAGGCCAAGGTAGCCAGGCCGGCCCGAAGCTCGTCCGTGCGCTGGCGACGCTGCTCCCGACGGTGCCGGTCTTCGAGATCCTTGACCCCGGCGCCGAGTGCCGCCTTGGCGGCCCGCTTTGGGCTGGGCCCCGCGCCCCTCACCTCCGCCGCCTTGGCGTTGCGTTCGGCCAGGTCGGCCACCTCGGCCGCCTGGCGGGCTTTCAAGGGCTCCACGCTGGCGTCAAGAAACCCGACCAGCTCGTCGGCGACGGCGGCCGCCGCAGCCCCTGTGCCGTCCAGCCTCGACGGCACCCCGAACCACGCGTTCCGTCGTGACTCGAACTGGGGATCGCCGGCCAGCAGTCGGGCCCGGTCCAGGCGACCTCCTGAAGCCACGGCCAGCTGACGGGCCCGATCGGGATGGACCCCTTCGGCTTCGAGGGCGCGCACCACCTGGCCTGTGCTCAGAGGGTCGAAGGCCACCGGCACACAGCGGCTGGCGATGGTGACCAGCTCGGGAGGCAGGTGCTCGGCCAGCACCAGGAACACTGTCGTCGGCGGCGGTTCCTCGATGGTCTTCAACAGGGCTGGCCCGGTGTCACGCACCAGATGGAAGTCGTGGAGCACCACGACCTTCCTCTCCCCTTCCACCGGGCTCATCGCCGCGACGCGCGTCACCTCTCGAGCGGCATCGATCCCGATGTACGCACCCTCCCTTTCGACTTCGACCACGTCCGGATGGACGCCCGCCAGCACCCGGCGGCAGTCATCGCACAGCTCCCCGCCGGAGTGGTCACCACCGTCTGGGCAGAGCAAGGAAGCAGCAAAGCTGGAAGCGGCCGCCCGCTTGCCCGTCCCGGGCGGCCCAAGGAACAGGTAGGCATGGACGGGCCGAAGAACGGCGGCCCGCAGGGCGGCGACGGCGCGCTCCTGGCCGATCACGTCTTCGTAGAGCGCGGGGGTCATGCGCCCGCCAGTCTGGCCGCGTTCTGGCGCGCACCGGCGCCATCGCGAGCCGACTCCTGCAGGACCATTAGGTCCGGCAGCGGGGTTCGGGACGTCTTGCATACCAAACTCGCCAAATCATTCCAGGTTCACGATGCAGAGGCAGCGAGGACCCGAACCGCCACCTCGTCGACTGGCCCCGATCCGTCCACCACCCGCCACCGGCCCGGGTCCGCCGCAGCCAGCACCGCGTAGCCCTCCTCGACCCTACGGAAAAAGGTGACCGTTTCGGCTTCCATCCGGTCTGCTCCGCCCCGCCGCGCCAGGCGGGCCCGGGCCTCCTCGGCCGTCACCCGCAGCCAGATCACCCGGTCCGGCGTCACCTCACCGGCTGCCCAGTCCGACAGGCGGGCCAGCTCGGAGGGGTCCAGGCCCCGTCCGTACCCTTGGTAGGCGACGGTGCTGGCGCTGAAGCGGTCGCACACCACGTCGCGCCCGGCATCGAGGGCGGGACGGATGACTTCGGCCACGTGTTGGGCCCGGGCGGCCAGCATGAGCAGGGCCTCGGCCCGGGGCGCCACGGCGGACAACGAGGGGTCGAGGAGCAGGTTGCGGATGTGCTCGCCGGCCGCAGTACCTCCGGGCTCGCGGGTCAGGACGGCGCCGAGGGCATCGGCCAGCGTGGCGGCCTGGGTCGACTTGCCGCTGGCCTCGCCTCCTTCGAGGACGATGAACCGCCCCCGAGGGCTCAGCCGCCCGCCCGCTTCTTGGCCGGCGCCTTCTTCGCCGCCGCCTTCTTGGTGGGCACCTTCTTGGCAGGCGTCTTCTTGGCAGGCACCTTCCTGGCGGCTGCCTTCTTGGCCCGGCCCGGTCGGGGCGGGGCGGCCCGCCGCTCGGCGAGAAGCTCAGCCGCCCGCTCGGGGGTCATCGCTTCGATGGTGTCCCCCTTGCGGAGGGAGGCGTTGGTGGTGCCGTCGGTCACATAGGGCCCGAACCGGCCCTCCTTGAGGAGAATGGGCGCCCCCGACTCTGGGTCGGGACCGAGCTCGCGTAGCGCTGCCGCCGTCGCCTGGCCCCGGCCAGCCTTGGGCTGGGCGAAGCGGGCCCGGGCCTCCTCCAGGGTCACGGAAAACAGCTGATCCTCCGACTCCAACGACCTCGAATCGGCCCCCTTCTTCAGGTAGGGCCCGTAACGGCCGTTGGTGGCGACGATCTCCTGACCGTCGCCGGGGTCCACGCCGACCACCCGGGGGAGGGTGAGGAGCTGCAGGGCATCCTCCAGGGTGATGCCCGCCGGGTCCATGGTACGGAACAGCGAGGCGGTGCGCGGCTTGCCCCCTGCGATGGCGGCCGCGTCCTCCGCGGTGCCGACCTGGACATAGGGGCCGTAGCGGCCGGCTTTGACGACAACGGGCAGGCCCGTCTCGGGGTCGGGACCCAGCTCGCGGTCGGACGAACCTGCCTCGAGCAGCTCGATGGCCCGCTCGGCGGTCAGCTCGTCGGGAGCCAGGTCCTCGGGCAGGGCGGCTCGAGCCTCGCCTTCTGCCCGTTGCGCGTACGGCCCGTAGCGGCCCACCCGAACCACAATCCCCGAGTCGGGCCCGCCTATCGGGATCGAGTTCACCTCCCGGGCGTCGATCTCGCCGAGATGCTCCGAGACCATCTGCTTCAAGCCGGGGCGGCGATTCCCGTCGTTCGTGTCGCCGAAGTAGAACCGGGTCAGCCACGGCACGGCCTCTCGATCGCCGTTGGCGATCCCGTCCAGGTCCTCCTCCATGGACGCCGTGAACCCGTAGTCCACCAGCTCCCCGAAGTGCCGCTCGAGCAACCCGATCACCGCGAACGCTGTCCACGAGGGGACCAGGGCCGAGCCTTTGCGCCACACATAGCCGCGCCCCTGGATGGTGTCGAGAATCGACGCGTAGGTGGAGGGGCGGCCCACTCCCATCTCCTCGAGCGCCTTCACCAAGGACGCTTCGGTGTACCGGGCCGGAGGTTGGGTGCTGTGACCCTCGGGGCTGAGCGACTCCACGTCGACCACGTCACCCACGGCCAGGCGGGGCAGGCGCACCTCGCGGTCCTCCAGCTCGGCCTCGGGGTCGTCGGCCCCCTCCACGTAGGCCCGCAAGAAACCGGGGAATGTGATCACCCGGCCGCTGGTCGCGAACTGGACATCCTCGGCAGCCGACGAGTGCGCCCCGAGACGGACC
>JAFAWZ010000318.1 GCA_019241495.1 Acidimicrobiales bacterium
CCTTGTCGGCCATCACAGTGGCGGTGATCATCGGTTCCCCGGTGATGCGGGCCGTGGCATCCGCGATACCCGTCTGGGCCTGCACCACGTCGTCGTAGGCCGGATCGTCGGCCGCCGGGCTGTCACTGGGCTGGCCGTGCGCTTGGCAGTACACGATGTCGGGACGCCTGGCGACGATGTCGTCATAGGTCAGCCGGGCTCGAGCCAGCGTCCCTGGCCGCAGGTTGGTGACGAAGACATCGCACGTGGCCGCGATGTCCAGCAGGGCTCGACGACCATCCGGGTGCTTGAAGTCGAGCGAGACGTTCCGCTTGTTGCGCAACAGGTTCAACGCCACCCCCGACAGCTGGGGAACGGGCCCTGGCCCCATGGCCCGATTGGCATCGCCCCGGGAGGGCTCGACGGTGATCACATCGGCCCCGAGATCGCCGAGCAGCTGGGTGGCGTACGGGCCCATCACGACCGACGTGAGGTCCAGGACTCTCACCCCGTCCAAGGGGCCGGTGCTCGCGGTCGTCTCGGCGTTCGAGGATGCCACCCGCTCAGGATGGCATCTCCGGCCCGCCGATCGCCTTATCGGTTCGTCGTTGTCGGTCAGACCGAGATGGGCAGCCCCAGCCGCCCTAGCGAAACTCCGAATTTCACACCCAGGCGCCTCGCCGGACCAGGAGGTCTTTCAGGGCGGACGGTCGATCGGTCATGATCCCGTCGACGCCCAGCTCCAACAGTCGTTCCATGGTCGCGGTGTCGTCAACCGTCCAGACGTGAACCTGGAGGTCCAGGCGGTGGGCGGTGTCTACGAACCGGCGGTCCACGACGGGTATGCGGCCCTGCCGCAACGGCACCTGCGCCGCCGCGAAGCCGCCCATGCGGACCCGGACGACCTGGCGGGCTCGACTCGGAAATACGCTTGCCATGCGCAACGCGGTTGTGGCGGCGGGCCCCATACCGGTGCAGAGGCTGGGGCCGAGCGCCCGGCGGATGCGGGCCAGCCGCCGATCATTGAATGAGGTGATGCAGACCCGGTCCAGAGCTCCTGAGCGGTGGATGGTCTCGATCAGCGGGCCGACCACCGTGTCGTGCTTGGCGTCGATGTTCCATCGCAGCTCCGGCCAGGCGGCCAGGGCGTCGTCGAGGCGGGGGATCGGTTGTTCGCTACCAGCCAGCCGGACGGCCGCCACGTCGCGCCAGGGCATGTCGCGGACCAACCCGTTCCTCTCACTTGTCCGGGCCATATCAGAGTCGTGGATGGTCACCACGATGCCGTCGCGGGTGGCGTGGACGTCCGTCTCGATGTACTGGTAGCCGAGGTCCTGGGCGTGACGGAACGCCTCCCAGGTGTTCTCGGGCTTCTCGAGCGCACCGCCCCGATGGGCGAATGCGATGGGACCCGGATGATCCAGGAAGGAGAACCGGTGCTTGCTCACTGCGTCATGGTCCTACTCTCCTCTGTGTGCCCGTAGCGTCGTATGGATCCGGCCAAGTCTGGCCCCGTCCGGTCCCCACCATCGGGGATGCCACTACTGCCGCCGAGCGGGCCGCTGACCCGTCCGGCTGGGCCCTCTCGGCGGCGGATGGAGCCGCACTCGAAAACGTCGTACGGGCGCGGCGCGACATTCGGCGGTTCCGGGCCGATGCCGTACCCGACCGTCTCATTCGCCACATCCTGGCGGCAGCCCATCAAGCCCCTTCGGTTGGTCATTCGCAGCCCTGGCGTTTCGTGATCGTACGCGATCCGGAGACCCGTATCCGAGCTGCAGTCATGGCGGACCAGGCCCGCCTGGCCCAAGCCGTCCTCATGGACCCCGAATCGGGCCGGCATCTGCTCGACCTGGACCTCGAGGGGATCCGCGAGGCTCCGGTCGGCGTGGTGGTCTGCTGCGACCGGCGCACCCCTCCGGAGGGAGTGCTCGGCCGGGCGACTTACGCGGACGCCGACATGTGGTCGTGCGCGTGCGCCATCCAGAACCTGTGGCTGACCGCCCGAGCCGCCGGTCTCGGCGTGGGATGGGTCACTCTCTTCGAACCTCCGATGCTCGCGTCGCTGGTCGGGGCGCCTCCCGGAGTGGACACATTGGGTTGGCTGTGCATCGGGTGGCCCGACGAACGACCTCCCGACCCTGGACTGGAACGGCGGGGCTGGTCGGTCCGCCAACCCCTCGAAGAGGTCCTCTTCACCGAGCGCTGGCCGGCCTATGAGCCTCCAGCGCCGGTGTCTCATCTCGCTCCGCCGATCCAGGCCGCGGTGGTCGCCGCCCGCGACACCGGCGACGATCTGCTCACCCCGACCGGCTCGCTGGGCGTGCTGGACCGGGCCATCGACAAGGTGCTGGCCGTGCGGCCGCCGGGTTTCGACCAAGGAGTGCTGGTCCTGGCCGCCGCCGACCATCCCATCGCGGCCCACGGGGTCTCGGCTTACGAGCCCAAGGTCACCGCCGTCGTCGCCGAAGCAGCTCTGGCCGGAACTTCGGTCGGGGCGGTTGCGGCTTCGTCGGTGGGCCTGTCGATCCAGGTCGTTGACGCGGGTGTCGATGTTCCCCAGCGGGGGGCGGTCCATCTGAGACCGATCGAGCCGAAGGGCGACCTGGTCTCCGCCGACGGCCTGGCGGCGAGCGACGTGGAACGGTTGCTCGAGGGTGGGATGGATCTGGGCCGAACCGCGGGGGCAGGAGGAATCGTGGCGCTCGGCGAGATCGGGGTAGGCAACACATCGGTGGCCGCTGCTCTGGCCGCAGGCCTATTGGGTGTCGACCCGGACGGGTTGATCGGGATCGGAGCAGGTTCCGATTCCACCGTCGTGGCGGCCAAGCGCAAGGCCGTCTCCGCCGCCTTGGCCCGCGTTCGTACCGGGCTCGTCCCGCTCGAGCCTCGGGCCGCGCTGCGCGCCCTCGGCGGAGGCGAGCTGGCCGTCCTCACAGGTGTCGTGCTCGGCGCCGCCACATCCGGAGCGGTCGTGGTGATGGACGGTATGGCCACATCTGTCGCGGCCCTGGCCGCTCTTCGCATGGAGCCCGCGGTCGCATCCCATCTGATCGCGGGCCAGCGCAGCCGCGAGGTCGGTCATGGCGCGGTGTTGCGAGCCCTCGGCGTGGAACCGCTCCTCGACCTGCGTTTGCGGAGTGGAGAAGGTCTTGGGGCCGTCCTGGCCGTCGGGTTGTTGAAATCCGCGTTCGACGTACGACGGCTGAGCGCGCGCACCCGGCCCTGAGAAGCTGTCGCAAAACTCGCGAGTGGGAGAAGGCGGCGGCTCGTCTTGACCAACCCTCTCCTCCGCTCACATCCTAGGGATGGGACGAGCCGCCGCCTTCTCCCACCTGGAAATGGTTTTTGCGACAGCTTCTGAGCCGACCGGCTCAGCCCGGGTCGGCCTCGTGCCCCGGGGCCCCTATGCCGCGGTATGCCTCCGCCGGCCCCTGCTGGCCGGTGACCACTCCGTGAACCTCCTCGCAGATCGGCAGCTCGACCCCGGAGCGGTCGGCCAGAGCCAGCGCGAGCTTGGCTGTGTCCACGCCCTCGGCAACCATCTGCATCTCGGCCAGGATCTCCTCCAACGGCTTCCCCCGGCCCAGCATCTCTCCGACGGTCCGATTCCGGCTGTACGGGCTCATGCAGGTGGCGACCAGATCCCCCATCCCGGCCAGGCCGGCCAAGGTACTGCCTTCTGCTCCCATGGCTATTCCGAGGCGGGTCAGCTCGGCCAGACCCCGGGTCATGACAGCTGCTCGCGTGTTGTCTCCGGCCCCCAAGCCCTCGCCGATGCCTGCCGCGATGGCGACCACGTTCTTCAGGGCCCCGCCGATCTCGCAGCCAATCACGTCGTGGTTCCTATAGACGCGGAACAGCCTGTGCTGGAGGACCTCCTGGAGGGCGGCGGCGACTCCGGAGTCCTTCGTGGCGATGACGCTGGCCGCGGCCTGGCCGGTCATGATCTCCCGGGCCAGGTTGGGCCCGCTCAAGGCGGCGGCCGGATGGCCGGGGAGCAGCTCCTCGATGACTTGCGTCATGCGCATCAGAGTCCCAGCTTCGAGGCCCTTGGTGAGGCTGACCACCGGGATCCAGGGCCTGATCCACCGGCTGGCCTCTTCGACGCTGGCCCGGAACCCTATGGAGGGAACACCGATGACGAGCACGTCGGCCCCCCGCACCGCCTCCTCCATCTCGAAGGTGCACCTCAGCCGGCGGGGCAGAGTGATGGAGGGGAGGTAGGTCGAGTTGGTGTGGTTGTCATTGATCTCGGCTGCAACCTCGGGATTGCGGGCCCAGAGAAGGGTGGGATTCAGGGCCGTGGTGAGGCTGGCGAGAGTTGTTCCCCACGACCCGGCGCCGAGGACGGTCACGTTCATCAGGGCGTACTCTCCCAAGCTCGGTCGTCACAACATAGTTAAGCGTCATAGTCGAGCGTCGCCGGGCGATCCGGGAGGGCTCCGAAAGGGGTCCTCGGCGGGCTTATGGCTTTGGGCGCCGTCACAGGGGGCGGGTAGGGTGGCCTCATGGCAGACCAGGCGCGCTTCAGCGAGCTGGCCATGGAGCACATGGGATCGCTGTACAGCGCGGCGTTGCGCATGACGCGCAACCCTGCCGACGCTGAGGACCTCGTCCAAGAGACCTATCTCAAGGCCTACCGGGCCTTCGGATCCTTCCAGGAAGGGACCAACCTGAAGGCCTGGCTGTACCGCATCTTGACCAACACGTTCATCAACTCCTACCGGGCTCGGCGCCGTCGTCCCGAGCAGACCGAGCTGGACGACGTCGAAGACTTGTACCTGTACCGCCGCCTCGGGGGGCTGGAAGCGGTGAGCGCGGGCCGGAGCGCGGAAGAGGAGGTGCTGGAGCACTTCACCGAAGGGGAGGTGAAGGCAGCTGTCGAGGCCCTGCCCGAGCAGTTCCGCATGGCTGTGCTGCTCGCCGACGTGGAGGGATTCTCCTACAAGGAGATCGCGGAAATCCTCGATGTCCCGATAGGGACGGTAATGAGCCGCCTTCATCGTGGAAGAAGAGCGCTGCAAAAGACGTTGCACGATTTCGGAACGACGCGTGGCCTGGTCGGTATGGCAGGCGACGCGCCGGGCTAGGACGAATCGCCGGTACCGGCCCCAGTCTCGTCTCTCCATTCAACCCAGGAAGCCCGTTAGCCCAAGAAGATGGACGACAACGCATCAAACGAGTACAAGGTGGAAGACCTCATGGGTCGGACGAACTGTGACGATGCCTTGCACACCCTGTACCACTTCCTCGATGGAGAGCTCACCGAGGAGCGACGCATCGCCATCCGGCGGCACCTGGACGAGTGCGCACCCTGCCTCCAGGCGTTCGACTTCGAGATGGAGCTGAAGCGCATCGTCGCCAGGTGCTGCCAGGACCAGGTTCCCAGCCATCTGCGCGACAAGATCGCCCAGATATTGGACGAGGCATCCAGGGGCGAGCGGGGAAACGTATAGATAACGACGACGAGGAACACGAAGGCAGCCGCGAGCGTTGAGAGGTAGTGATGAGTGAGAGATCCTTGGGTGGGCACACCTTGAGCGGCAGCGAGCGGCCATCCCGGTCATTCGGCAAGGATCGGACGTGCCGGGAGGCGGGCTGCAACACCAAGCTGTCGATGTACAACCAGGGCAAGTACTGCTATCTCCACGAGCCGATGGCCGTGCCCCGTACGCGCGGCAAGAAGATCGCCTGAACGTCGGTACACCCCGGTCACCGTCCGGCGTCCAGGCCATGGTTCGGGAGTTGGGGTTCGGGAGTTGGGGTTCGGGCGAGGTGGCGACCCAGCCAGTGACAACCGTTGAGCCTCATTGCCTTTGAGTGTCATTGCCTTTTGCCATACTACGTGTGTGTCTGGTCGAGCTGACCACCGCTCAATCGCGCATCGCCCGAGGCCGATACGGGAGGGCCAGGTAGCATGCCTCATGCCCAGCGGCCTCCCGGATCCAGCGCATTCGGCGCGCCTCTGGCCATTCCCGATCACCGACCGGGCGGGGAGCATTCGAGGTGACGGCCGTGGCTGACCTCATCGCCTGGGAAACCGCCACTCAGGTGGCGGCGCGAGTGGCGCGCCACCAGGTTCCCCTGACTGACTACGAGCGTCGCTCCCTGGAAGCGGATTTCATGGAGATGACCTCGCGCGCCGAGGACCTCGTGGCGGCCGAGACCGGGCTTCGGTCCCTCGCCGGTCCGGCCCGGGCCCGAGTCACCGATCGGACCCAGTGGGTCGAGGCGAACGTGGCATCGTTCCAACGTTTGCTGCGCCCGGTTCTCACCAAGTTGAGCGCCCGGACCAACGGGAAGGGGAAGGGCCGACTGGGTCCGCTTCCGGTACAGGCGTCGCGCCAGGTCGCCGGAGCCGAGATGGGGCTGGTTCTCGGCTGGATGTCGACCCGGGTGCTGGGCCAGTACGACCAGCTCATCATCGAGGACGAGAGTCCCGAGGACCAGGACATCGTCTACTACGTGGGCCCCAACATCGTCTCTATCGAGCGGCGTTACGGCTTCTCCCCGAAAGAGTTCAGGCTGTGGATTGCCCTTCACGAGGTGACCCATCGGGCCCAGTTCACCGGGGTGCCGTGGTTGCGCGAGCACTTCTTGTCGCTGGTCGAGCGGACCCTCGGCGGGATCGAGCCCGATCCCAAGCAGTTCCTCGAAGCGCTCAAACGGTCGGCCGCCAGCATCCGCGCCGGCCACAACCCCCTCGACGAGGGAGGCCTGGTCACCCTGGTCGCGGGCCCTGAGCAGTTCGCCGCCATCCAGGAGATCGGAGGCATGATGAGCCTCCTCGAAGGACACGGCGATGTCACGATGGATCGGGCCGGCGCCCCCTTGATCCCGAGCGCCCCCAGGTTCAGCCGCACGCTGAGGGAGCGGCGTCGCCAGCGGGGCCTGGGCAAGATGCTGGCTGTCCTCGTCGGCTTGGACGCCAAGATGCGCCAGTACGAACAGGGAGAGCGCTTCATCGCCGAAGTGGAGCGGGCCGGGGGCCGGGATCTGCTGTCGCGGGTCTGGGAGGGGCCGGAGTGGCTCCCGAGCTGGCCCGAGATCCGCACTCCCGGACTGTGGATCGAGCGGGCCGGGCTCGGAGGCCGCCCGGCCGTCGTTCCAGGGTGAGGCTCGAGGTGCCCGAGGCCGCCGACATTCCCGGGCCACCCGCCGGCCCGGTACAAGGGGGCAGCAAGGCGCCGGGTGGGCGCCGACTGCTGGAGCGCTGCCGTTTCCCGGACCCTGATAATGGTCCGGTCGCCCTGGCCGTTTCCGGCGGCCCCGATTCGATGGCCTTGATGGTCCTGGCCCACCTGGCTGGGTTGGGAGGCCGGGTCATCCACGTCGATCACGGCCTGCGCCGCGAGTCAGGAGGCGAGGCCCGGACCGTCGCCTCGGCCGCCGCCGCCTTCGGGTTCGCGTTCGAGGCCAGGACGGTCCGCATCGAGGCAGGGCCCGATCTCGAGGCCCGGGCCCGCCGGGCCCGCTATCAAGTCCTGCCACCGGGAGTCCTCGTCGGCCACACCATGGACGACCAAGCCGAGACCATCCTGTTGAATCTCATCCGCGGCACGGGGATGGACGGCCTGGCCGGGATGCGACCGGGGCCAGGCCGACCTGATGTGGTTCGCCCTCTGATCGCCTTGCGTCGGGCCGACACCGTCGAGGTGTGCCGGGAAGCGAGGCTCACCCCGCTCGCCGATCCGAGCAACTTCGACCGGCGCTTCAGACGCAACCGGATCCGCCACGAGGTCATCCCCCTGCTCAACGCGGTCGCCGATCGAGACGTGGTTCCGATCCTGGCTCGCCAGGCCGAGGTGGTGGCCGACGACGTCGCCTTCTTGGACGACCTGGCCGCCGAGATCGACCCACGTGACAGCCGTGGCCTGCGTAAGGCTCCGGTGCAGCTGGCCCGGCGGGCTCTGCGGGGGTGGCTGCGGTCGGGTGACGAGGGGGGAGAGCAGCATCCCCCGTCCCGGGCCGAGATCAGCCGGGTGCTCGAGGTGGCCGCTGGCACCCACCAGGCGTGCGAGCTGTCCGGCGGCAGGCGAGTTCAGCGCCACCAGGGGCGGTTGGACGTGGTCGCCCGGACCGGCCCTCCTGCCGCGAGCGAGGCCAGGGGGCAGGGATGATCGACGTCGGATCGGCAGTCGAGTTCACCGACCCGCACATCGGCAGGGTCGTAGTACCCGCGGCGGATCTGCAGTGCAGGGTGCGGGAGCTCGGGGAGGCCATCACAGCCGACTACGCGAAGCGCCCACCGCTGCTCGTCGGGGTCCTGAAGGGCGCCTGCTTCTTCCTCTCCGACCTGGCCCGAGCCATACGCCTACCGATCGAGATGGACTTCATGGCCGTCTCGTCGTACGGCAGCGCGACCCACACAAGCGGCGTGGTCCGCATCGTGAAGGACCTCGACGCCGACCTCACCGACCGGCACGTGATCATCGTCGAGGACATCGTCGACTCCGGCCTCACTTTGTCTTACCTACGCCGGAACCTGGCCGCCCGCCACCCGGCGTCGTTGGAGGTGGTCGCCCTCCTCGTAAAAGAGGGTCTCCAGTCCGCCGAGCTGGATCTGGCCTACGTCGGGTTCCGGATCCCGCCGGAGTTCGTCATCGGCTACGGCCTCGACGCCGCCGAGAGGTACCGGAACCTTCCGTTCGTCGCGGCCTACGTCGAAGGCGTCCCCCCGGGGACGACCACTACCCTTGAGCAACCGTGAAACGCCTGGCGCGTAGCAAGTGGGCCTACCTGGTCCTGCCCGTCTTGGTCGGGCTCATCGCGGTGTTCACCCTGCGCGGCGGAAGCCACCGGACCACCCTGACGCTGAGCCAGTTCGACAGCACCTTGGGGAATCCGGGCCAGGTGACCACGGCCACCATCCACGACGGCGCTGACCAGATCACAGGGAGGTTGCGCGACGGCACCGGGTTTGTCGTCAGCTACCCGGATCGCCTGACCGAGACCCTGACGGCCAAGATGCTGGCCTCAGGCGCCAAGGTGACCGTCTCGCACAGCAAGGCCAACCCGTGGCTCTCGCTGGCCGGATATTGGGCACCCCTCCTGCTGATCGCCGGGCTGTTCGTGTACTGGGCGTATGCCATGCGGGGCGGGTCCCGGGTCATGGGTTTCGGCAAGTCGAGGGCCAAGCCGGTGGGCAAGGACGGGCCCAAGGTCACCTTCGCCGACGTGGCCGGAGCCGACGAAGCGGTCGCCGAGCTGGAAGAGATAAGGGAGTTCCTCGAAGCACCGGGCCGCTTCCAGGCGGTGGGTGCCAAAGTCCCGAAGGGCGTGCTTCTCTTCGGCCCGCCCGGCACGGGCAAGACCCTCCTGGCCCGGGCGGTGGCCGGCGAAGCCGGGGTGCCCTTCTACTCCATATCGGGCTCGGACTTCGTGGAGATGTTCGTTGGGGTCGGCGCCAGCCGGGTCAGGGACCTGTTCGCTCAGGCCAAGGCGAACTCCCCGTCCATAGTCTTCGTGGACGAGATCGACGCGGTGGGCCGCCACCGCGGCGCGGGGTTGGGCGGCGGGCACGACGAGCGGGAGCAGACCCTCAACCAGCTGCTGGTGGAGATGGACGGGTTCGACGGCCAGGGAGAGGTCATTCTCATCGCCGCCACCAATCGCCCCGACATCTTGGACCCGGCCCTGCTCCGGCCCGGGCGCTTCGACCGCCAAGTGGTCGTGGACCGCCCCGACCTGGCCGGGCGCCGGCGCATCCTCGAAGTCCACGCCAGGGGCAAGCCCATGGCCAAGAGCGCCGATCTCGACGTCCTGGCCCGGCGCACCCCCGGATTCACCGGGGCGGACCTGGCCAACCTCCTGAACGAAGCGGCCATCCTCACCGCCCGCCGAAACATCCGCCAGATTGGGATGCGCGAGTGCGAGGAAGCCATCGACCGGGTGCTCGCCGGGCCCGAGCGCAAGACCCTCGTCATGAGCGAGCACGACAAGCTGGTCACGGCCTACCACGAGGCGGGCCACGCCATCGTGGGCCACGTCCTGGCCCACGCCGACCCGATCCACAAGGTTTCCATCGTCGCCCGGAGCCGCTCGCTCGGTCTGACCTACACCCTCCCGGAGGACCGGTACAACCACTCCAAGAGCCAGCTGCGAGACTCCATGGCCATGTGCCTCGGCGGTCGCAGCGCCGAGGAGATCGTCTTCGACGAGATCACCACCGGGGCGGAGAACGACATCGGCAAGGTGACCCGCATCGCCCGGGCCATGGTCACCGAGTACGGGATGAGCGAGGCGCTCGGTCCTCAGCAGCTCGGGGCGCATGACGGCGAGGTGTTCCTCGGCCGCGACCTCGGGCACAGGCCCAACTATTCCGAGGAGGTTGCCGCCACCGTCGACCGCGAGGTTCGCAACCTGATCGACGAAGCACATGACCGGGCCTGCGCCGTGCTCGTCGAGCACCGGGCTGTTCTCGATGTGATGGCCCGGCGGTTGGTGGAGAAGGAGACGCTGGACGCCCTCGAGCTCGAGGAGCTGCTCGGTCCGCTCGGCCCGCCGGAGCAGGCCAGTGCCGCGCCGCCGAACATGACCGAAGCGCCCGGCGAGACCTCCCTCGCCCGCCGCTCCCCCCGCAACCGGAAGGCCACCGAAACATGAACCTCCGCGATCGAGACGAGATCGAAGACGACGACGGCTTCCTCCCCGCGCCGGTAGACCGCCATCGCATAGAAGCCGCCGTCCGAGAGATCCTCGTTGCCATCGGCGAGGACCCCGACCGGGACGGACTGGTCGAGACCCCTCGCCGGGTGGCGAGGATGTACGAGGAGATCTTCGCGGGGCTCCGGGAGGATCCCGGGGAGCATCTCAAGGTGGTCTTCGAGGCCAACCACGACGAGATGGTCATGGTCAAGGACATCCCGGTCTACAGCGTCTGTGAGCACCACCTGGTGCCTTGGTTCGGTCGAGCTCACATCGCCTACATTCCGAACGACGACGGTCGTATCACAGGCCTTTCGAAGCTGGCCCGCCTCATAGAGGGGTTCAGCCGGCGGCCCCAGGTCCAGGAGCGGCTGACGACCCAGGTGGCCGATCGGATGGAGGCGGTGCTCGCCCCCCGAGGGGTGCTGGTGGTGGTCGAGGCGGAGCACCTCTGCATGTCCATGCGCGGCATCCGCAAACCGGGGACCCTGACCGTCACCTCAGCGGTACGCGGTTTGATGCGTGACAGCGTAGCGACCCGCCAGGAGGCCATGAGCTTCATCCACGGCGGGCGATGAGGTGGATAGCCCCTGTACCCTGAGCCGGTGACCCGGGTTATGGGCGTATTGAATGTTACGCCCGACTCCTTTTCAGACGGTGGGAGATGGCTGGACCCGGCTGCCGCCGTTGCGCACGGCACGGAGATGTTCTCAGCCGGAGCGGAGATCGTCGACGTGGGTGGGGAGTCGACCCGCCCGGGGGCCTCACCCGTGCCCACCGAAGAGGAGATCCGGCGGGTGCTGCCGGTCGTCGAGGCGTTGTCCGAGCTCGGCGCCGTGTCGATAGACACCCGCAAGGCCGAGGTGGCCAAGGCCGCAGTCTTGGCTGGGGCCACGATCATCAATGACGTGTCCGCCGAGTTGTGGCCCCTCGCGGCCGACACGGGTGCCGGTTGGATCGCCATGCACATGCCGGCCGACCCGACCGTGATGCAGCAGCACGCCCACTATGACGACGTCGTCGGGGAGGTGACCGACCATCTGATGGCCCGGGCCGAGAAGGCCCGGGCGGCCGGCGTGCATCGCGTGTGGATAGACCCGGGCATCGGTTTCGGCAAGACCGCGGAGCACAACCTCAGCCTGCTCCGCCACCTCGATGCGCTGGTCGCGACCGGGTGGCCGGTGGTGGTTGGCACCAGCCGGAAGTCCTTCCTCGGCCATCTGGCCTGCCGCCCGGGGGAGCACCCTCCCGGACCGGACGACCGTTTGGAGGGTACGGTCGCTACGACGGCGTGGGCCGTCCTGCAGGGGGTTGACATGGTCCGGGTCCACGATGCCCGTCCCGCGCTGATGGTGACCGGTCTGGCCCGAGCCGGCATGACGAGCAACTGGGCGTGACGGGCAAATGGGCATGAAAGGCAAGTGGGCCAAGGGGATACCGCCCCGTTTCTTCGCGTGGATCATCAAGGGCAAGCTGGCGCTCAGCGAGCGCCCGGGTGGGTACGCCCGCAACCACCGCAAGGTGCGCCGACAGGAAGAGATCCTGTGGCTCAGGGGAGAGGGATTCACCCGCATCGTGTCGCTGCTGCCCTCGCCGCACAACCTGCACGCCTACGACGAGCTCGGGGTCACCTGGTCGCACGTCCCCTTCGGTCCCCACGACGACGCCTCGATCGTTCTCACCGAGCTCTACACCCGCCTCCGGCAGTGGCTCGGCTCGGGGGAGCGGATCCTCGTCCACCAAGAAGAGCTGGGTGACCGGTTGATGGGCGTTGTGGCCGGCTACCTACGCTGGTCCGGAATGGTGCCGAGCGGGCCCAAGGCGATCGCCGTGGTCGAACGGATCCTGGGTCGCCAGATGGGACCCGACGGCCGTGAGCTGGTTGCCCTGACCCCGCAGCTTCCTGGCAGCGCCCCCGAGCCGCTCGTCGCCGAGTAGCACGTGAGCGACCTCATCCAGCTCCGCGGCTTGCGGGCGACCGGGGTTCATGGCGTGTTGCCCGAGGAGAGAACGAGAGCCCAGCCTTTCGAGGTCGACGTCTACCTCGAGGTGGACCTCCGGACCGCCGGGGCCAGCGACGACCTGGCCGACACCGTCGACTACGGGTCGGTCGCCGAAGCCGTGTCTGCCGAGATATCCGGCCCCCACGCCGACCTGCTCGAGCACCTGGCCGAGCGCATCGCCCGGGCCGCCATGCAGGCGGGAGGGTCCCGGGTACAAGGCGTCACAGTCAGCCTGCACAAGCTCCGGCCCCCCGTTCCGGTCCACCTGCACTCCGCCGGCGTGCGGTTGCAGCGCCGACGCGCCGACCTGCTCCAACAGTGACCGGCCCAGAGATGGCCGCCTGGTCGTGACGGGCCGTCGCCCACGCCCGCAGGCGCCGACCTCCCGCCGGCCTCACCCCCCGGCCGGTGACGCGCCGTCGCCGCCCACCGCCGAGAGCGCCCTCCAAGAGAGGCGCCAACCTCGCGAACCGGTCCGGGCCTTTCTCGCCCTCGGTTCCAACCTGGGCGACCGCCGGGCTTACCTGCGCCAGGCCGTCGGGCGCTTGCCGGACGTGGTCGGCGTGTCGCACACCTACGAGACCGATCCCGTCGGCGGTCCGCCGGGCCAGGGGGCCTACCTGAATTGCGTCGTCGAGCTGCGCACGACCCGTACGGCCCGGGAGCTCTTGACCGCGGCCCAGGCGGCTGAAGCGGCCGCGGCGCGGGTTCGGATGGAGCGTTGGGGGCCTCGAACCCTTGACGTCGACGTTCTTCTCGTCGGTGAGGAGACCATCGACGAGCCCGACCTGGTCGTTCCTCATCCCCGCATGTGGGAGAGGGGGTTCGTCCTCGTTCCTCTCGCCGACCTGGCGCCCGAGCTGGTCATCGGGCGGCTGACGTCCGAGCTGGCCCGGGGGGTGCGGCCGGCCGGGAAGCTGTAACGTTGAGCAAAAGCACGAACGGCACCCTTCCGAGGGGCCGGAACGTCTGAGAGGTCATCGTGGCTCTGCAAACGATCGAGCATGTCGCGGCCTGGCGCCAGACTCTCGACGCGCGCCGAGCCGCGGGCCAGCGGGTCGGCTTGGTTCCCACCATGGGAGCTCTTCACGCCGGGCACATGTCGTTGATCCGCCGGGCGGCCGGCGACTGCGACGTGGTGGCGGTCACCGACTATGTCAACCCCCTACAGTTCGGCCCCACCGAGGACCTGGCGTCTTACCCCCGCGACATCGAACGCGATGGCCGGATCGCCGCCGAGGCAGGTGCGGAGCTCCTCTTTGCCCCTCCTCCGGGTGAGATGTGGCCCAAACCGCCGATGACCAGCGTGCAGGTGAGCGGACTGTCCGAACCGATGGAGGGGGCATCGAGGCCCGGTCATTTCGACGGCGTGGCCACCATCGTGGCCAAGCTGCTGGCTCTGAGCGGACCGTGCTGGGCCTACTTCGGGGAGAAGGACTTCCAACAGCTGGCCGTGATCCGCCAGATGGTCTCCGACCTGTCCCTTCCCGTAGCCGTGATGGGCTGCCCGGTGGTGCGCGACGCCGACGGGCTGGCCCTCTCGAGCCGCAACGCCTATCTGAACCAGACCGAGCGGGCGCTCGCGCCCAACCTCTACTACGCCTTGCTCGCCGGTAAGCGGGCGGTGGAGGACGACGGCGAGACCGATCCCGGCGCGGTCACCGATGCCATGGCGGTTTCCCTGGAGAAACACCCCGAATTCGGGCTCGACTACGCAGCCGTGGTTGATCCGCTGGACCTGACCCGCCCCGTCCGGATCCACGGCGAGGTTCGGCTGTGCATCGCGGCCCGGCTCGGACGGGCCCGCCTAATAGACAACGTCCCTGCCACCCCTCCTGACAACTGAGGAGACAACATGCGCCGCCGCATGATGAAATCGAAGATCCACCGAGCGACTGTCACCGAGGCAGACCTGAACTACATCGGGTCGATCAGCCTCGACCCGGACCTCATGGCCGCTGCCGACATCCTCGAGCACGAGCAGGTGGCGGTGCTCGACATAGACAACGGGAACCGGTTCGAGACCTACGCCATCACCGGCCAGCCCGGTCAGGTGTGCCTCAACGGGGCCGCCGCCCGGCTGGTCCACGTAGGTGACAAGGTCATCATCATCACTTACGCCGACTACGAGCAGGCCGAGCTCGACGGCTTCGATCCGACCGTCGTACATGTCGACCAGTGGAACCGCCAGGTCGAGAAGATCACAACGGGGAAAGTTGAGCCCTGAGCCCGATCTCGACCTGCTGATCATCGGCAGCGGGGTGGCCGGTCTGTCGGCTGCGGTCAGGGCGGCGTCGGCCGACCGGGGGATGCGAGTGGGTGTGCTCACCAAGGGTGAGCTGTCCGACTCGGCGACTCAGTGGGCCCAGGGCGGCGTGGCGGCCGTGCTCCATCACAGCGAAGCGGAAGGCCGCCACGGCGGGGGTCCTGGGGACTCTCTCGAGCTGCACGCCACGGACACCATGCGAGCCGGGGCGGGGCTGTGCGATCCGGCCGCGGTCGACATCCTCGTCTCGGAGGGCCCGAAGCGGGTCCGGGAGCTGGCCGAGCTCGGGGCGGTGTTCGACCGCACCCACGCTGGCAAGCTGGAGCTCGGCCGTGAGGGCGGTCATTCCACGGCCCGGGTCGTTCACGCCGGTGGAGCCGCCACCGGCGCCGAGGTGGAGCGGGCGCTGGTCGAGGCGGCCCGTTCCTCGGCGGCTCGGATATGGGAGAGCTGGTTCGCTGCCGACTTGGTCGTCGAAGGCGGGCGCTGCCGCGGGGTGAGGGCTGTAGACCCGACCGGCCGCACCGTCGAGCTGCGAGCCCGCCACACCCTCCTGGCTGCCGGCGGCTCCGGGCAGCTCTACTCGGTGACGACCAACCCGGCCCAGTGCACGGGCGATGGGGTGGCCATGGCATTGCGAGCCGGCGTCCCGGTGGCCGATGTCGAGTTCGTGCAGTTCCACCCCACCGCGCTCCACGGCCCGGCCGGGCGCGCCCCCAGGCCGTTGTTGAGCGAAGCTCTGCGCGGGGAGGGCGCCCTGCTGCGCGACGCCGCGGGGCAGCGTTTCGTCGACGAGCTGCAGCCCCGCGACGTCGTGGCAGCAGCGGTCGCCGCCCGCATCCGGGCGTCGGAGCTCGAGCACGTATGGCTCGACGTATCGGGTGTCGAGGACTTCGAGCGGCGCTTCCCGACCTTGACCGGGTCGGTGCGGGCCGCTGGGCTCGATCCGGTGCGTGAGTGGTTGCCCGTAGCCCCGGCCGCTCACTACATGTGCGGCGGGGTGCTGACCGACCTGGAGGGAGCCACGGCGCTCTCCGGGCTGTGGGCGGCCGGTGAAGTCGCATGCAGCGGCGTGCACGGCGCCAACCGGCTGGCATCGAACTCCCTCCTCGACGGCATGGTGTTCGCGGCCCGCGCCGTCGAGGCCATGCTCTCGGACAAAGACGAGCCCGACCCGACCGGCGCCCTCGGCCCGCTCCTGGAGCGAGGCGGCGTCTCCCCAGGGGGAACCGCGCTCGTCAGGCTCTCAATGCCAACTCGTCCGGTTCGCCAGCCTGGTGACGAGACAGTCGACGCAGTCAAGGTGCGCGGTGCTCTTCAGCGGGCCATGACCGACGGGGCGGGTGTGGTCCGCACCGCTCGCTCCCTCGACGGAGCCAAGGCGGAGCTTGACCTGCTGGTGGCCCAAGGCTGGCCGGCCGGCGAGGAGGGCAACCTCGTGGAGCTCGCCTATGCCGTGATCGCGGCGGCGACCGCCCGCACCGAGAGCCGGGGGGGCCACCACCGCGCGGACTACCCGCGCCACGATCCGGCTCTGGCCCACAGGTTCGTGTTTTGAGACCCACCTGGGTCGACCCACCCATATCGTCGGTCCGCGACGTGGTGGCTCGGGCCCTGGCCGAGGACCTCGGAGTGTTCGGCGACCTGACCGCCGGGCTGATCCCTCCGAAAGCCACCGTCACCGCCGCCATCAGATCCCGGGTCGGCGGCGTCCTGGCCGGGACGATGACTGCCCGCGCGACCTTCGAGGCCGTAGACGGGTCGGTGCGCGTCGGGTGGCTCGGCTCGGACGGCGATGCATTTGAGCCCGGGGGGCTCGTCGCCGAAGTGTCGGGGTCCCTGGTCTCGGTGCTGACCGCAGAGCGCACCGCCCTCAACCTCCTCGGCCATCTGTCCGGCGTGGCCACGTTGACCAGGCGCTTCGTCGATGCGGCCGCCGGTCGTTGCCAGATCCGTGACACGCGCAAGACCACCCCCGGCCTTCGAGCCCTCGAAAAGGCGGCCGTCCGGGCTGGCGGAGGGGTCAACCATCGGGGCTCCCTCTCCGACGGCATCCTTATCAAGGACAATCATCTGGCTGGCCTCACTGTCGGGGAGGCGGTGAGCGCGGCGCACGCGCGATGGCCCGGAGTGCCCTGCCAGGTTGAGTGCGACACCCTCGACCAGGTGAGGACAGCCCTGGAGGCGGGCGCCGGCATGGTCCTGTTGGACAACATGGACCCGCCTCAGGTGGCGAGCGCGGTCGCGCTGGTGGCGGGTCGGGCCTTGGTGGAGGTCTCGGGACGGGTGACCTTGGATACCGTCGGCGACTACGCCGCCGCCGGCCCCGACTTCATATCGGTCGGGGCGCTGACCCATTCCGCGCCCGTGCTCGACCTGGGATTGGACCTGGAGGCTTAAGGTGCTGGTGGCCATCGACGTGGGGAACACCCAGACCGTCATCGGGCTGTTCGCGCCGGGCGAGGGGCCAGGAGGGAGCAGCCCTGAGCTGCTCTACCACTGGCGGATCGCCACGGTCGCATCCCGGACGGCGGACGAGCTGGCGCTGTTGCTGGACCAGTTGTTCGAGCTCCAGGGCCTGGACCCGGAGGAATCGATCAGCGGCATCGCGGTGGCCTCGGTCGTCCCGCGTCAGCGCACCGCCCTGCGGGAGATGACCCAGAAGTGGTTCAAAGTGGACACCGTCATCGTCGAGCCCGGAGTGCGGACCGGCATGCCCATCCTCTACGACAACCCGAAGGAGGTCGGCGCCGACCGCATCGCCGACGCGGTGGCCGCGTTCGAGCGTTACGGGGGCCCCACGATCGTCGTCGACTTCGGTACCGCCACCACCTTCGAGGTCATATCCCCGAAAGGGGAGTACCTGGGCGGGGTGATCCTGCCCGGAATCGAGATATCCCTCGAGGCCCTGTTCAGCCGGGCCGCCCTCCTCCCAAGAGTGGAGCTGGTGGAGCCCCGCAACGTGCTGGCCAAGAACACCGTCGAGTCCATCCAGTCCGGGGTGATCTACGGTTTCGCGGCCCAGGTCGACGGCCTGTGCCGGCGCTTGGAGGACGAGCTCGGCCCGTGCTGCGTGGTCGCCACCGGAGGCCTGGCCGGGCTCATAGGCCCCCATTCGGCGGCCATCGAGTACCACGAGCCATGGCTGACCCTGGAAGGCCTGCGCATCATCTTCGGCCGGAACGAGAAATGACCGGGCCGCCGCCGTACCGTTACGAACCAGACGCCCGCGCTGCGGAGCTGGCCGAGCGGTTCGCCGATCTCCCCGCCCAGGGCGAGTCCGGGGTTACCGTGACCGTGGCGGGGCGCATGATGCTCCGGCGCGACATGGGCAAACTGGCCTTCGCCACCTTGCGGGACTCGTCAGGGGCTGTCCAGCTGTTCGCGGGGACGAAATGGACCGACGACTTCGACCGGTTTTCCCACCTGTCCATCGGCGACTGGATAGGCGCGACCGGAGAGGTGGTGCGCACCAAGACGGGCGAGCTGTCGGTAAAAGTGGAGCGCTGGGTGCTCCTCGCCGAGGCCCGGCTCAGCTTCGGGGACAAGCACAAGGGCATCTCCGATACCGACACCAGATACCGGCAGCGCTACGCCGACCTGTGGGCCAACGAGGAGTCCCGGGCCGCCTTGCTCCTCCGTAGCCGGCTCGTCTCCTGGACCCGCCGCTGGCTGGAGGATCGAGGTTTCGTGGAGGTCGAGACGCCGATCTTCCATCCCGTCGCCGGGGGGGCGACGGCCCGGCCCTTCGTCACCCATCACAACGCCCTCGACATGGACCTCTACTTGAGGATCGCCCCCGAGCTCTATCTGAAACGGCTGGTGGTGGGAGGCTTCGAGCGGGTCTTCGAGATCGCCCGGGTGTTCCGCAACGAGGGCCTCTCCACCCGCCACAACCCCGAGTTCACCATGCTCGAGCTGTACCAGGCCTATGCCGACTACACCGACATGATGGAGATCACCGAATCACTGGTGGCCGAAGCAGCACAGGACCTGGTCGGCACTACCGAGCTGACCTATGGGGGACGCCCTCTGTCCCTGGCCGTCCCGTGGAAACGGGCGACGATGACGTCGTTGATCGCGGAGCATGCCCATTTTTCCGTGGACCTCGACACCCCCCTGGAAGAGCTGCGCCGCCGGGCCGAGTCGGTGGGCGTCGAGGCCGAGCCGTCGTGGGGGCCGGGCAAGATCCTGCTCGAGATCTACGAGAAGACCACCGAGGCCGAGCTGTGGGGCCCGGTCTTCGTTACCGACTACCCGAAAGAGGTGTCGCCCCTGGCCCGCGACCACCGCAGCCGACCGGGTTATGTCGAGCGGTTCGAGCCCATCGTCGCCGGCCGTGAGCTCGGCAACGCCTTCACCGAGTTGATCGACCCCGACGAGCAGCGCTCCCGTTTCGAGGCCCAGGCCCGCCACCGGGCCGCGGGCGACGTCGAAGCCATGGCGGTCGACGAGGACTACCTGCGGGCACTGGAGTACGGCCTGCCTCCCACCGGTGGTCTCGGGATCGGCATGGACCGCCTGGCCATGCTGCTGACCGGCGCCGAGGCGATCCGCGACGTCATCGCCTTCCCGACCCTCCGGCCCGAGCCGGGTCAGGCCGCTTACGAAGCGTCCAGCTCGTCGAAGAGCAAGTAAGGGACCCGGGCCAGCACCGCGACTCGGTCGGGGACGGCCGTGGAGCCGTCGCGCAAGGGCTCCAGCGCGGCGTCGGCCCGAGCCGCCCACATCCGGCCCGTCTCGATGGAGGACCTGACCGCGTCGGTGGACAACACCAGGTCCCGGGCCTTCTCCCGGGCGGGAGGGTCGAGCGGGGCCCCCAACAAAGCAGTCAGGTCGCCGCCCACCCCCGGCACCTCGAGGGCGCGCAGGACCGGCAGGGTGTAGGTGCCCTCGACCATGTCGTGGCCGGCCGGCTTGCCCAGCTCGTCCTCGGTGCTCACCAGGTCCCGGATGTCGTCCCAGATCTGGAAGGCCATGCCGACCGAGTAGCCGTACTCGGTCAGCGCCTCCACGTGGGCCCACTGGGCCGCGGCGGTGATGCCCCCGATGCGGCCTGCGGTCGCCATCAGTGACGCCGTCTTCCCCCCGATCGACGAAAAGTAGGCTTCCTCGGTGCGGGCCGTGTCGAACGCGCTCCTGAGCTGACCGACCTCGCCCTCGCAGAGCCGGCCGATGGTGCGGGCCAGCAGCCCGGCCACCTCGGTGCCGAGCGACGCGGCGATCTCCGACGCTCGGGCAAGGAGGAAATCACCCGCCAAGATC
>JAFAWZ010000125.1 GCA_019241495.1 Acidimicrobiales bacterium
TAGACCGCGTCGAGCCCGGCTACTGGGAGACCGAGGGCAACTACGACGTCGAAGCCTGGGTGGGGAGGAGCAATGGCCGCAACGACCCGGCCACGTGAGCTGACCCGTTTCGATCAGGTGGAGCGGGTCGTCCACTGGATCAACGCCGCGTTGTTCATGACCCTTGTCGCCACGGGCGCCATCCTCTACCTCGACGCGCTCCAGCGACTGGTTGGCCGGCGGGCGTTGATCGAGGACATCCACCTGGCGAGCGGTCTGGCCCTTCCCGTCCCGTTCGCGGCGGCCCTGGCCGGGCGGTGGGGAGCCGGCCTGCGGCGGGACCTCCGCCGCTTCAATCGTTGGACGCGCCACGACATCCTGTGGTTCAGATCGCTGTTCAAGGACCGGGCCAACCGGGCCGCCCTGCAGAACCTGGTGCAGCTGGGAAAGTTCAATCCCGGCCAGAAGCTCAACGCCGCGTTCATCGCCGGAGCCGGCCTGGTCATGCTGGGAACGGGCGTGATCATGAAGTGGTACCACCCGTGGCCGCTCAGCTGGCGTACGGGTGCCACCTTCGTTCACGACTGGCTGGCGCTGTCCATCGGGGTCGTGATCATCGGGCACGTGGGGATGGCGTTGCGGGATCCCGACGCCCTGCGGGCCATGTGGTCGGGGCGGATCAGCCGGCGGTGGGCCGAGTCCCATGCGCCCGCCTGGCTGGCCGAGCAAGCGGACGAGGTCAACGCTCTACACCAGCCCTGAGAAGCTGTGGCAAAACTACTTCCAGGCGGGAGAAGGCGACGGCTCGTCCCATCCCCGGCGCGCGAGCGGAGAGCGAAATTCGTCAAGGACGAGCCGTCGCCTTTCTCCTTCCCGCGGGTTATTGCGACAGCTTCTGAAGGCCTCACCCGACGTCCTGGCCCCGGGGCAGCCGCTCGGGCGGCCACTGCAACAAAGCGATGGCCTGCTCGCACGCGAAACGATCCGTCATCCCATCCACATAAGCCACCGACTCCCACACCGGGTCGGCGGCCGTCCGGAAGCTGGCGGGCAGGTCGCCCGGATGGGCCACGTAGTGCTCGACCAGGGCCCGCAGCATCTCGACGACTGTCGCCGCCTGCGCCACCGAGTCGGGGCGGAGGTAGATGCGCCGGTGGTTGAACTCACGCAGGGCAGAGAGGGCCTCGCCCATCTCGCCGGACATGCCGACCAGCCCGCTCGTCGCGATGGTAGTGACGATGTCGGTGATGAACGAGTGCAGCTGATCACTGCGGGTCGGCCCGCAGCTGTCGACCACCGATGCGGGTAGATCATCGAGAGAGACGATTCCAGCCGCCGCGGCGTCCTCCAGATCGTGGGCGCAGTAAGCGACCCGGTCGGCCAGGCCCACCAGCTGTCCCTCGGCGGTGGCCGGCGCAGGGCGCGACCACGAGTGGTTCCGGATGCCGTCGAGGGTCTCGGCGCACAGGTTGAGCGCGGCCACCGTCACGTCGGCCCCCCATACGGCATGGTCGAAGCCGGCCACGAACACCCCGAAGGCGTCCTCCGAGGCGTGGCCCCCCGGGCCGTGACCGCAGTCGTGGCCGAGGGCGATCGCCTCCACCAACGGCACGTTCAGCCGGCAGGCCCGGGCGATGGCCGTGGCGACCTGCGCGACCTCCAGGGCATGGGTCAACCGGGTCCGCTGGTGATCGGCGGGGAAGATGAACACCTGGGTCTTGCCCGCCAGGCGCCGGAAGGCCGCCGAGTGGAGGATGCGGTCTCTGTCGCGCTCGAAGCAGGTCCGGGTCGTATCCGGCTCCTCGGGCCTCGCCCGGTCGCCCGCCCCGGCCGCTCGAGCCGCGCCTGGGGTCAGGTGGTCGGCGTCCTCCTGCTCACGCGCCTCCCGGTCGAGTACCGGCGCCGGGCCGAGCTGGACGGCGTCGCCCCCGGCATGGGCCTGGCGCACGCCGGTCGCCAGACGCTGGCCCGCCATCGTCGAAGCCCACCGTCGGGCCCGTGCCTCGACGACCGCAGGCGGTACCTGCGGCGCGGGATCGGCCGGCGCGCTGGTCATACGGTCAACGTACCCCCGACCTGTGACGGCCAGGGCGAACGAGCCCGACCAACCGCCGCCTACCATTGGGGAGCCAACAACCAGACGAGGAGAGCCCCTAGTGGACGTGCGTATCGGTGTAGTTCAGTCCCCCAAGGAGATCGAGGTCGAGCTGCCCGAGGGTACTGACGCCGACAAGGTGGCAGCCCAGATCGAAGCGGCGGTCGGCTCCGACAGCGGCATCCTGTGGTTGACCGACCGGCGGGGCCGGCGGGTGGGCGTCCCATCGGAGCGGATCGCCTATGTGGAGCTGAACGCGGGCAGCGACGAGAGGCGGGTCGGGTTCGGCGCGGCCGTCCGCTGACGACCTGAGCAATTGGCCGATCTCCTCGATCGCAAGCTGGTCTTCGTGACCGGCAAGGGGGGGACCGGCAAGACCACGATCGCGGCCGCTCTCGCCTGGCTGGCCGCCGCCCGCGACAAGAGGACCCTCGTGTGTGAGGTCGACGCCAAGGGCAACCTGGCCGACTTCTACGAGACCGGCCCTACCCACTTCGAAGAGCGTGAGATCGCCCCGCGGCTCTGGGCCATGTCCATGGACACCGAAGCCTCGCTGCGCCAGTATTTGTCGCTGCAGCTGAAGCTTCCCCTGGTGGCCAGGATCGGCCCGTTGGCCAAGATGTTCGACTTTGTCGCCTCGGCTGCTCCGGGCGTGAAGGAGATCGTCACGGTCGGAAAGCTGTGCTGGGAGGTGCGCGAGCGCCACTACGACCTGATCGTCGTCGATGCGTCGGCCAGCGGGCAGATCGTCGGCC
>JAFAWZ010000210.1 GCA_019241495.1 Acidimicrobiales bacterium
GTGCTCACGTTGGGCAAGGTGTGGCGGATCATGGTCGACAGCGAGTCCCCCGGCCCGAGCTCGACGAAGAGGTGCTCGGCGTCGAGGTGCAGGTCGCTGAGACCCCCCAAGCGGAGGACGCTCTGCTGCCATCGGACCGGACTGCACAGCTGAGCTGAGAGGAGGCGCCGCCACTCCTCGCCCGAGGTGTGGAAGCGTCCGTCGACGTTGGCCACCACGGGGGTGTCGGGGTCGTGGAAGGTGGTGGTGGCCAGGACCTTACGGAGGCGATTGCGGGCCGGGGCCATGAGCGGGGTGTGGAAGGCGCCCCCCACCCGGGCGGGAACAGCCCTGCGAGCGCCCATCTCGAGAGCGAGCTGGGCAGCTCGCTCGACCGAGTCCGCTTCGCCGGCTATGACGGTCTCGACCGGGCTGTTGTAGTTCGCCAGCCAGACCTCGCCGTCCGCCAACCGGCAGGCGATGTCGACAGTGTCGGCGTCACAATCCACGATGACCATCATCACGCCCGGTTGGGCGTCCGCGGCCGACTGCATGGCCTCACCCCGCTCGGACACCACCCTGACGGAGTCCTCGAAGCCCAGCGCCCCGCTCGCGGCCAGGGCGCTGTACTCGCCGACCGAGTGCCCGCCGACCCGGGTCGGCTCGATCCCGAGCCGTTCCACCGCGTCGAGGATCATCAGGCTGAAGGTGAACGTGGCGAGCTGGGCGTTCCGGGTCTCGGTGAGCTCGTCGGCGCCCGCTTCGGTCAGGAGCCTCCCGATGTCACGATCGGCCGCGTCGGACGCATCCTCCACCACCTCCCAGGACGGATGCCCGGTCCAGGGGGCTCCCATTCCCGGTCGCTGGGATCCTTGACCGGGAAACACGAAGGCAGGCAATGCGGTGTTACCTCCTGGTAACTATGGGGCAATCGTCGGGATGATGCGGGTTGCGTCGAGGTTGGAGTGGAGCTGTGGAGGTGGGGTCGTGGGTGCGTGGGGTCGTGGGCGTGCTCGTCCGGGCGCCCGCACGCAGAGGTTAAGCGTTCTGACCGGCTGGGAAGCCGATTGGTAACAGTTGAGGGCACCAGCTAAGCGCCATACGGGGCCGCACCATGGGTTAACGTCGCTATCTCAAGTTGGTGACAGCTTCTCAGGGTCCCGTAAAGACCGATCATGCGCGGCGGGCGGGTGGCTCGGTCGCTACCGTCGTGGAGCACATGACCGTCGCTCTCGTCGTGGCGCTCGCCGCAACTGTGATCATCGTCGTCATCTTGGCCTGGCGCGCCCGCCGGGTCGACTCCGACCTCCGGCGCGAGCGCCAACGGGTCGAGGAAGCGGGCTCCCGGCTGCGCAGCGCGACCGACGCCCAACGTCAGGCCGAAGCGGTCGCAGACGAGGCCGACCGGCGGGCGGCCGACGCCGAGCTCGAGCGGTCCCGCGCCGAACGGCAGGCCGTCGAGTCGGAGATGAGGGCTTCGGAGGCGGAGCAGCATCAGTCCGAGATCCGGGCGGCCATGGGTCGCTCGCTGCTCGCCGTGGAGCACATCCGGCTGGAACGGGAATGGACCGACTTGGTGGGACCGGGTGTGGCCCCACCGACGGCTTGGAACGGCACAGTAGAGGCGGCCCTCGCCATCGAGCTCGCCATAATCCGCGAAACGATGGGCGCGCCCGGCGAGATCAACACGAGTGCGCCCGTGTCATCGGAGGATCCCGGGCGGGTCATGCTCTCGTTGCGTCTGGCGACGGAGTTGTTGCGGCTCCTGGCTCGGGATGGGGGGGAGATGCGAGTGACGGTCGGCGCGGCGGAGATCACGGTGCAGCAGGAAGCACCGGGTGGGCTGCCGAGCGGGTTCGACCTGCTGGCCGAGGCGGCAGCCCACGGTGGGGCCGCGTTGTCGATCGCCGAGTCTGGTGGTTGGATCACGGCCCGGCTCAGCTTGGCCGCGCCGGGGTGACGTCGCGCGGCGGTTGACAGGCGGATCTGCGGCGTCGTCAGCCGGTAAGGCCGCTCGGGTCAGAAGGCACGTCGACGGCGTGCTGACGCAGAGCCTCGAGGGGCACTATCTCCAGGGCCTTCTCATGGGTCGAAGCGAGGACCACGTAGGCGGCGGCGCCGTCGAGGTGGGCCCGCAGCCAGTTGGCCGCCGTGACACACCACCGGTCACCGGGGACCAGGCCCGGGAAACGGTATTCGGGGATCGGCGTGACGAGGTCGTTGCCGATGCCACGTTGGTGTTCCAGGAACTCGGCGGTCATGACTGCGCATATGGTGTGGCTACCCAGGTCCTGAGGACCGGTGTTGCAGCAACCGTCGCGGTAGAAGCCGGTCAGGGGTTCGCTTCCGCAGGGCTCCAACTCTCCGCCTAGTACGTTCCGCTCGGGCATGACGTCCAGTATCGCGAGATGCTCACCACCGGGCCGAGTCAGCCTGTTCCCGGACCAGCCAGCCGGTCGAGGAGCTGCGGGACGACTCGTGCCCAACCCTTGTAGCCCAACCCTTGTAGTCGGTCACTTCAACCGGAGCTCGGCCGCCCGATGCGAGTCTAGGGAAGACACCCGCCGCGCTAGTGTTCGGGCATCCTGGTTGGCCCGCCCGGATGGCGGAACAGGCAGACGCGATGGTCTCAAACACCATTGGCCGCAAGGCCGTGGGGGTTCGATTCCCCCTCCGGGCACACGGATGCTCTTTGTGACGCGTAATCCGCAAATAGTGCGGTTGACGCGTCACAAAGAGCGGTTGCACCCACAGTGAGAGCCCCGCCCGGGACGAGGCAGCGAAGGCCAGCCTCAGGTGTTGATGGGCAGCGGCGCCGGGTAAGGCGGCGGGGAGCCGGCCCGATCTGGTTTGTCGGGCTCCGATTCGGCGACGATGGGCAGCTCGATGTGCACGAGCGTCCCCCCCTCGGGAGGCACCGACGCGCTGACCGTGCCGCCGTGGTTGGTGATCACTTGGTGGACGATGGCCAGGCCCAGCCCCGAACCGGGCATGCTCCGAGCGGTAGGGGCGCGATAGAAGCGGTCGAAGACATGTGGCAGGTCTTCGGGCGCTATCCCCGGCCCGTGGTCGTGGATGTCGAGTGACCACCACGCCCCCCTCTGGAGCCACACCTCGACGGTTGCTCCTGGGGGGCTCCACTTGGCCGCGTTGTCCAACACGTTCAACACTGCCCGCTCGAGGAGCGCGGGCTGAGCCCGTACCGAGCCCGGAGTGATATGGGTCTCGAAGGTGAGCGCCGGCGCCCGGCGGCGGGCGCGTTCGACGGCTCGTTCCACGATGGCGTCGAGGCGGACCTCGATCGGCTCGGGCTGCTTCTCCTCCTGGCGGGCCAGGTCCACCACGTCGCCGATCAGGTTCGTAAGCTCTTCCAGTTGGGCCTCGACGTCCCTCGCCAGCTCGGACCGGTCTGCTTCGGGGAGGTCGCGCATCCGCATGAGCACTTCGAAGTTGGTCCGCAGGCTGGTGAGCGGGGTGCGCAGCTCGTGGCCGGCGTCGGAGATCAGCTGGGCCTGCTGCTGGCGGGAGGCGGCTAGCGCGACGAGCATCGAGTTGAACGCCCGGGCCAGGCGGGTCAGCTCGTCGTCCCCCTCCTCAGTGATCGTCGAGTCGAGGTTCTGGGTGGCGGCGACGTGCTCGGCGGCCGCAGTCAGCCGCTCCACCGGCCTGATGGTGGTCCGCCCGATGATGTACCCCAAGGCGATCGCGGCGGCGATACCACCCAAGGTCACGAGCCACAGGATGAGGCGCAAGGTAGCCAACGTGTGGTTGACGTCGGTGAGGGGACGGCCTATCTGCAGCGCGGCCGGAGACCCCTGGTAGACGTACCCACCGCCCTGGGTTATGAGGCGGTACCGGACGCCGTCGAAGTACCCGGTATCGAAGCGATAGGCCCGCTCCGCTACTGCCAGGTTGGCCAGCGAGCCCTCGGCCGGACCGACCCGCAGCGGCGGTGAGACCAGGCTGGAGAACACCACCGTCCCGTCCGGGCTCAGCACTTGTACGAAGCCGCCGTTGCTTTGGCGCAAGAAGTTGGCCAGCCGGGTCGGGTTGATCTGGCCCAGGTCTCCCGACAGCTGCGGGGCACTGGCCATGTCGCTCGTCAGGGCGGAGTCCACCTGGGTGTACAGCTGGTGGTGGACCACGAAGTACGCCGCCAGCGACGCCATCGCGACCGTGAGTCCCACCGCCAGCGCAGTGAACGTCCCGAGGCGGGTCCGGAAGCTCATCCGGCCGAGCTTGGAGACCCACGCGGTCATGATCGAGGGTCGGTCATTGCGAGGTCGGCTCCTTGAGCACGTAGCCGACGCCCCGCACGGTATGGATCAGCCTGGGCTCTCCTTCTGCCTCGGTCTTGCGCCGGAGGTACCCGATGTAGACCTCGAGGGAGTTCGAGTTGGCGCCGAAGTCGTATCCCCACACCCGATCGAAGATGAGCTCCCGGGTGAGAACCTGGCGGGCGTTGCGCAGGAGCAGCTCGAGCAGCAAGAACTCGGTGCGAGTCAGCTCGATGAGCCGGGTGCCTCGCCTCACCTCGCGAGTTCCCGGATCGAGGGAGAGGTTGGAGAACCGCAGGACCTCGTCGTCAACAGGAGCGGTGCGCCGCAACATGGCCCGGATCCGGGCCAGGAGCTCCTCCAAGGCGAAGGGCTTTACGACATAGTCGTCGGCACCTGCGTCCAGGCCCGCCACGCGGTCGTTGACGGCGGTGCGGGCGGTGAGCATCAGGATGGGGGTGCGGTCCCCGGCTGACCGGATCCGTCGGCAAACCTCGAGGCCGTCCAGGCGGGGCATCCCCACGTCGAGGACGATGGCGTCGGCGGGACGTTCGGCATGGGCGCCGAGCGCGCCCTGTCCGTCTTCGGCCAATTCGGTCTGGTAGCCCTCGAACCGCAAGGCCCGGTCGAGCGCCTGGCGAACCGCGGGCTCGTCGTCGACGACCAAGACGCGCATGTCTCCAGGTTAGGGAAACAGATGAGAATCGGCTGAAACGAACCGTAAGAGCACCCAGGTCAGCAAAAGCGACGGCGGGGTAGCCGACGCCCAGTCGTCAGCCCGACCCAGCCCCGACCCCCATCGCATCCACTGTCCGACGGGTCGGGATCGAGGGCCTCCGGTAGGCTACCTACACCATGTCGAGGGTCCTGATCGAACGTCGCTTGTTCGATGTAGCCCAGCGGCTCAAGCGCGCCCGCGAGGAGCTGGCGGTTATCGAGGAGCAACTGACGGTGCTCGCCGACGCGGCCGACGACGCCCGGATCCGCTCGTTGGTGTCAGAGACGCCCCTAGCCCACCGGGAGTACTCGGAGGCCCAGCGCCACGCCGAGGCCATGGAGCGGAGCCGGCGGGCGGTCGCGGCAGAGGTCGCGGAGCTGCAGGTGGCTCAGGACGAGCTGCTCGATCGGCTGGTGGCGGAGAGCCACTGACAAGAGGCCGTCGAGCCACGAGGGCGGCCGCACCGATTTTCCCAGTCCCGGCGCTGCTTCCGGAGATCCCGGGCGTCTCAGCTTCGGAGTCCTTCTGAGAAGCTGTGGCAAACTACTTCCAGGTGGGAGAAGGCGATGGCTCGTCCCATCCACGGAGTGCGAGCGGAGGAGAGAGCTCGTCAAAGACGAGCCGCCGCCTTCTCCCTCCCGCGAGTTTTGCGACAGCTTCTGACTACCGTGAAAATGAGCCGGGGCGAGAGAACGGGGAGACGAGGACAGCCGCCCGCTAACTTTTGATCTCTCAGGATCCCGATCGTTTCCCGTCCCGGAGTCATGCCCGGGAGGGCGCAAGGAGCAGCCGTGCCAGTTCGTGTCGTGATCGCCGAGGACGAGGCCATCGTTCGGCTCGATCTCAAGGAGATCATGGAGGAGGAGGGCTACGAGGTGGTCGGCGAGACCGGCCGGGGGGATGACGCGGTGGATCTGGTCCGCCAGCACCGCCCCGATCTGGCCATCCTCGACGTGAAGATGCCCGGCGCCGATGGCCTCACCGCGGCTCGTGAGATCAACGCCGAACGCCTGTGCGCCGTCTTGATCCTCACCGCGTTCTCCCAACGGGACCTGATCGAACAGGCCCGCAACGCGGGTGCCCTCGCCTACCTGGTCAAGCCGTTCCAGAAAAGCGAGCTGCTGCCGGCCATAGAGATGGCCCTCGGGCGCTTCGCCGAGATGAAGGCCCTGGGCGAACAGGTGCGATCTTTGGAGGAGAGCCTCGAGGTCCGCAAGAAGGTGGACCGGGCCAAGGGCATGATCATGGACGACCTCGGCTGGAAGGAACATGACGCGTTCAGGTGGATCCAGACGACGGCCATGCGGGAGCGGGTCACCATGCTCGAGATCGCCGAGAGGGTGATCAACTCGGGCCTGCGTCCCCGGGCCGAGGAGAAACCCTGAGCCCACCCACACCCGCCTACCTAGTCGAGTCCGGGCCGGCGGGGATCGAGGAGGCGCCACTCTGGTCGCGGCCGGGCGCTGTCGCTGCCCTTCCGCCTCCAAGCGACCCCGGAGAGGGCCTCGAGGACCAGCCGGTTGCCCAGATAGGCCGTGATTTCGGCGTGGTCGTAGGGGGGAGCGACCTCCACCACGTCCAGACCGGACAACGGGACCTCCATGGCGACCCGCCGCACTGCGTCGAGCAGCTGGCGGGCCGACAGACCGCCAGGTTCGGGTGTCCCCGTGCCGGGGGCGGCGCCCGGATCGACCACGTCGACGTCGACCGATAGGAAGACCCCGTCGCATCCGTCGACCGCGATGGCCAAGGCTTCGCTCAGGCAGGCGTCCAGGCCCCGGTCCACTATCTCGGCCATCTCGAAGCTGCGCATCTGCTTAGCCGCCATCCACCGCAGCGTCTCCGGTCCCGGCCAGTAGCCGCGCAGG
>JAFAWZ010000080.1 GCA_019241495.1 Acidimicrobiales bacterium
ATCCGGCGGGGGGCCTTGCCCGGCCTGAAGCCCGGGATCCGCACCTCCCTGGAGATCTTCTTGAACGCGGCATCGATGCTGCGCTCGAACTCCTGCTCGTCGACCTCGATCGACAACTTCACCTTGTTGCCCTCGAGGGGCTCGAGCACGGCTTTCATACAGTTCGGGAAGTCTAGGTGGGGCGCGGCGCCTAGACGCCCCCTCATCCCGGGAAACCCGACGAAGGGGCACAAAACTTCGCACCCATTGCCCAGATCTCTACCTCTTGGCCCGGTGGAGAACCTGCAGCTCGGTGAAGCCGTGTAAGCCCCACGGCCCGTTCTCCACACCAATGCCACTCCACTTGGCCCCGCCGAAGGGCTGGTTGGGTTGTAGGACCAGGTGCGTGTTGACCCAAGCGGTGCCGCATTCGAGCTGGGCGGCGACCGCGGCGGCCCGTTCGGCGTCGGCCGACCACACGGATCCGGATAGGCCGAAGTGGGTCGCGTTGGCGCGCTCGATGGCGTCGTCGAGGTGCCGGTAAGCGACCACGGGCAGGGCCGGCCCGAACTGCTCTTCGTAGACGATCCGGGTCCCGTCCGACGCTCCGGCCAGGATGGTCGGCTCGTAGAAGTACCCGGGCCCGTCCATCGGGCGTCCCCCGGTCACGGCCCGCGCCCCGGAGGCCACCGCGTCGGCCACCAGCTCGCTGACCCGCTCGTACTGGGGTCGGTTGTTGATCGGCCCGAGCTGCACGCCCTCTTCTGTGCCCTCCCCCACCTTCACGGCGGTGGCTTGTGCAGCCAGGGCATCGACCACGTCGTCGTAGAGCGCTTCTGGAACGTAGACCCGTTTGATGGCGGAGCAGACCTGGCCGTTGTTCTGGAACGCCCCCCAGAAGAGCTTCGACCCGAGCGCGGCCGGGTCGAAGTCGTCCAGGAGGATGGCGGCATCGTTGCCGCCCAGCTCCAACGTCACCCGCTTCAAGTCGGGGGCGGCAGAAGCGGCGACGTGCTTGCCGGCCGACACGGAGCCGGTGAAGGAGATCTTGCGCGCCAGCGGGTGCGCCGTCATCCATTTGCCGAGCTCGTCACCACCGCTGACGACATTCAGCACGCCGGCCGGAAGGACCGAGTTGAGCAGCTCGCCCATGCGAAGGGTGGCGAGCGGGGTGAACGGTGATGGTTTGAGCACCATCGTGTTGCCCGCGAGCAGGGCCGGGGCGATCTTCCACGAGGCCAGGACCAACGGAAAGTTCCACGGAGTGATGGCGGCCACCACCCCGAGAGGACGGCGCACGACCTCCACGAAGGCCCGGTTGTCGTCTTGGATCACCTCCCGTGGCAGGTCGAGGTCGGCGAAGTATTTGAACCACACCCCGGCGCCGATCGCTTCGATGCGGGCCTCGCCCAGGGGCTTGCCCTGCTCCGCGGTGAGGATCGGGGCCAGCTCGTCCGCCACTGCGAACATGGCATCCGCGGCGGCACGCAGGGCGGCACGCCGGGCGTCGATGTCCGATCGCCAGTCCCGGTAGGCCTTGTGCGCCGCGTCCATGGCCGCGTCCAGCTGCGCCGGGGTGCACTCCGGAGCCTGCTCGAATACCTCACCGGTGGCCGGATTGACCACTCCGAAGGCGTCTTCTGTAGCTGCTTCGGAGCCACCGACGGTCATCGAGAAACGAGTCACCACGCCATCCCTCCCCCGGGCCGACCATCGGCCGGGTAATCATTCGGAAACTATCGTAGAGGCCGCGCCCGTTTACCATCGAAGGCGATGGTCCCTGATGAGCCCCCCGTGGAGGCTTCGACCCCGAGGCTGTCGCTGGCCGAGCACATCGTCCTGGCTCTCGTGGCCGAACACGCCACCCACGGTTTCGCGGTAGCCCGATTGGTCGGCCCGGGCGCCACGATGGGTGACATATTCCGCATCCCGCGTCCCATCGTGTACCGGGCCCTGGACCGGCTGCTGGCCGCGGAGCTGATCGAGGTCGACGAGGTACAACCCAGCCCCACCGGCCCGCAGCGCACCAGATACCGGATCAGCTCAGCGGGCCGCGAAATGGTCGATGCATGGTTGGCAGTGCCGGTGGCCCATATCCGGGACATCCGCACCGAGTTCCTGGTCAAGCTGGTGCTGCTCGAACGGTCGGGTATGGACATCGATCCGCTCGTCGGCGCGCAGCGCCGGACCCTGGCCCCGATCATCGCCGCGCTGGGCGAACGGGATCCAGGCCGCGGTTTCGATCGGGTGGTGCATTCATGGCGCCGCCAGACCGCCCTCGCGGCTCTGCGGTTCCTGGATGATCTGGCTGCCAGCGACACCCAAAGCGGTGTCTAAGCTGTCGCAAACTACTTGGAGGCGGGTGAAGTAGCTTTTCGGCAGCTTCCTAAGGGCTCGGCAGAACAGACGACAGGCTCGCAGGCACCCCGGTCCCGGTCACGGTGAAGGGCTGCGCCAGCTCGAAGCCGTCCTGCTTGAGCACGGCCTGGCCGGCCTGACCGAGCAGGTAGCTGACGAAGGCCTCGGCACCGGCTTCGTCCGGGGCGTTGTTCACCACCGTGATGGTGTAGGTGGCCGCCAGGTTCAGCCCGGTCAGGGAAATGGTCGGAATAGACGCCGGGGTCGACTCACTCGTGTAGAAGAACCCTGCGTCGAGCTGGCCCGCTTGTAGCCGTCCGACCAGAGTCTCCTCGGGGAAGACTTCGGATGTGTTGGTGGCGAGGGTGGCGAGAGCGGGCTCGTTGTAGGTCTGTGCCGCCGTGTTGAGGGCGGTGACCGTCAGCTTGCCTTTGGGATCGGTCGTCGGGTCGGTGCGGCCCAGGAGGAAGCCCGGTTCGGTGATCACCTGGTACCACGGTTTGGTCTTCAGATCGGCGGCGAACTTGCTGTTCGAGTTGTAGCCGAGGACCAGGGGGGCCGTCGCGAATGTGGCGTACCAGGACACCCAGTTCCCGTTCGAAGCCCCTTCGAGCGAGGTGTTGACCGTGGGGCTGGCGCTTATGAACACGTCGGCCACGCGCACCTTCCCTTTGATCTGCTGGGCCAGCGCGTCCGACCCGGCCGAGAACCCGGTAAAGGTGTACCCGGTGGCACGGTCGAACGAGGGGCCGATCTGCTTCTCCATGGTGTTGACCAACGATCCGGCGTAGAGGACATCCACCGGGCCCGAGCCCCGAGGGATCGTCGTAGCCGGGGCCAGCGACGTCGGCGCGGTCGCTTTGGCCGAGCTGCTGCATCCGGCCAACCCGCCCGCCAACAACACGCCCGCCAACCCGACCGCCGCCGCGGTCGTCACGTACTGGCTCCTTGTCATGAGCGGCATCGTAGTCACAGAGAGACTACAGACCTCAACTCGGCCGCCGGAAGGGTGGGCCGAGTCGCCTACGCTTGGCGACCGGGCGACACACGGGGAGTAGCGCAGCGGTAGCGCACCTGCTTTGGGAGCAGGAGGCCGGGGGTTCGAATCCCCCCTCCCCGACTCGGAAGAGTCGTGGTACCGCGAGGTCTAACTGCATTGAGCACTACTGGGGCCACGGACTGGGGCGAGCATCCTGCCGGCCTAGAAGAGGGCTGTCGGCGAGGGGCTGCCACCGATAGACTCAGCGGCCGTCGCGGGCGTAGCTCAACGGTAGAGCTCCAGCCTTCCAAGCTGGTTACGCGGGTTCGACTCCCGTCGCCCGCTCGACAGGTTCCCCTGGCTCCACCTGTTGACCAATGTCTCAACCTCTCCTTCGGCGACGCTGGTTCTCTGCTGCGGCGACCACAGCCTGGGCCTTGGTCCTGGTCGGGTCGGTCACCGCTTGGCCGAGCGCGGTCTTCGGGGATCCTAGCCCTCCAGACCCCTCAACCCTGACGCTCAACTGGAGCGTCAGCCACCCCGCCTCGTCGCCTCCGGCGCTGAGCAACGCCACGGCCGCCTACGACAGTGACGACCCACCTTCGATAGTGGTCTTCGGCGGGCGCCAGACCGACGGAACGCTGTCTGGCGCTACCTGGGTGTGGAACGGCTCCACCTGGACCGGGTACACGGACTCACAGCCACCGGCCCGCGAGCTGGCCTCAATGGCGTTCGACCCCAGCCTCCACCAGCTGATCCTGTTCGGGGGCCGAGACAGCCATGGTGACTTCCTCGGCGATACCTGGGCCTGGAACGGACGGACCTGGAAGCAGTTGAGCCCGGCCGGCTCCACGCCGAGCCCCCGGGCTGGTGCCTCCCTTGCTTACGATCCGGCTGGCCGGCTCGTGCTGTTCGGGGGCACAGGGAGCACTCCGGCCGCCCCCGCCGCCAGCCCGAATGCCGGGCCCAACAGCGGCTCCGACACGACGACCTCAGCCGGGGCGGCCTCCACCAACCCGACCAACGCGGCGGCCGCACCGACCACGCTGAGCGACACCTGGCAGTGGGACGGAACGACGTGGGTCCAGGGCCCCGCGGCAGGCCCCCCAGCGCGCACCGACAGCCAGATGTCCTATGACTCGACCGCCGGGGCGACCGTCTTGTTCTCAGGCCAGACCAACCCGGCGGGGTCAGGGACGCCCGCCCTGGCCTCGGACACCTGGTCGTGGAACGGCAGCACCTGGGCTCCACAGGCCAGCGCCCAGACTCCTCCGGCGCGCTCGGGCGGTGTCTTCTCGGACGTGCCGGCCATTGGCGGCCCGTTGCTCGTCTCAGGCGCCGGCGCCAACGGCGCGCTCCAGGATGGTTGGGTGTGGACGGCCCACGGTTGGGCGCCCATCCAGTCGGCCGGTCACCCCTCCCCGAGGGGGGACGCGAGCGGGGCGTTCGATGCCGCCACGTCCACGCTCGTGCTCTTCGGTGGGCTGGACCAGGCCGGCTCCGCCGTCGCAGACACCGACCTGATCACCGCCTCAGTTCCTACTGTCACGGTGCCCGGCACCCAGGCGCCCAGCCCTTCCACGACCGCTGTACCGTCCGTGGCCCAGCCGGTGCCGCCCGCCCCGACCACGACGGTGAAGTCTGTGCCGCCCGCCGTCGTGGTGCCCTCGGCTCCGACCACCGCTCCCCCGGCCCCAGCCGGGCCGGGTGCCATGTCGCTCGCCGCGAGCCTCCACATGGTCCGCCAGGGGGCGTCAGTCCAGCTGTCGGGGTCGGGCTTCGAGCCCGGATCGGTCGTGACGATCACCTTCCATTCCGCGCCGGAGCTGATCGGCCACAGCGTCGCCGATCGAGACGGAGCATTCACGGCCACCGTGGCCGTGCCCCGCTCGGCTTCCCCGGGCGAGCATCACTTCGTTGCCCAGGGGGTGGCCCCGTCGGGCGGGACGACCGAGCTCATCGCCGCCGTGCTGGTGCTCGGGCCGATCGGGTCGCACGGTCCCTCCGGGGTACAAACCGCGATCATGGTGGCGTTGTCGTTCCTAATCCCCGGGGCGGCGTGGACGGCGATGAGCGGATCGAGTTGGTGGCGCCGCCGCAAGGCGTCGATCACCGATGCGCCGTCCTAGAGGCCCAGAGAACGCCCCACGATCTCTTTCATGATCTCGGTCGTTCCGCCGTAGATGGTCGTGATGCGGGCATCTAGGTAGGCCCGCGAGATCGGGTACTCGAGCATGTACCCGTAGCCCCCGAAGAGCTGGAGGCAGCGGTCCACCGCCCGCTTCTGAAGCTCGGTACACCACCACTTCGCCATGGCGGCCTCCTCGACGGAGAGGCGGCCGGCGTTGAGCCCCAGCACACAACGGTCGATGAACGCTTGACCGATCTCTACCTCAGTGGCCAGCTCGGCCAGGACGAACCTGGAGTTCTGGAACGAGCCGATCGGTTGGCCGAACGCAGTCCGCTCTTTGACATACTCCAACGTCCAGTAGAGAGCCGCCCGAGCGGCCGCCACGCCCGCCGCCGCGATGGACAGCCTCTCTTGGGGCAGGTTGGCCACGAGCTGCGTGAAGCCCTGGCCCTCCGCGCCGAGCAGGTTGGCGGCCGGGACCGCCACGTCGTGAAAGAACAGCTCGGCGGTGTCCTGGGCGTGCTGGCCGATCTTCTCGAGGTTGCGGCCCCGCTCGAAGCCGGGCATGCCCCGCTCCAGCACGAGCAGAGTCATGCCCTTGTGCCGCTGCTTCGGATCGGTCTTGACGGCAGTGATGACCAGGTCGGAGTTGATGCCGTTGGTGATGAAGGTCTTCGACCCGTTGACGATGTAGACGTCACCGTCGCGGCGGGCGGTGGTGGACATCGACGCCAGGTCGGAGCCGATTCCCGGCTCGGTCATGGCAATGGCGGTGATCAGCTCGCCGGAGGCGATCCCGGGCAGCCAGCGAGCCTTCTGCTCGTCGGTGCAGTAGCGAAGGAAGTAGGGCAGGCAGATGTCGTTGTGGAGGGTGATCCCGAGCCCGGCCGCCCCGGCCCCGGCAGCCTGGATCTCCTCGCCGATCACCAGGTTGTAGCGGAAGTCCTCTACCCCGCCTCCGCCGTACTCCTCAGGGATGGCCATGCCGAGGAAGCCGTGCCGGCCGGCGTCGGCGAACACCTCACGGGGGACGATCCCGGCGGTCTCCCACTCCTCCTTGCGGGGCACAACCTCCTTGTCGAGCCAGGCGCGAAAGCTGCTCCGCAGCTCCTCGTGCTCGGCCTCGAACAAAGTTCTCTCCACGTTCGCCAACCTAATCCAGCCTCAGGGACCGCCACAGGCCTCAGCGTCGAGGCAGGATGTCAGGCGCCGCCGACGACCTTCCGGAGCAGAGCGAAATCGGGCCCAAAGTCCAGCTGGCGGCGGGCCCGCATCCAATCCAGGCACTCCTCGGGCGGCATGGCGGCAGCCAGCAGGTACCCCTGGATGTCGTTGCAACCGAGGCGGCGCAGCTGCTCCCAGGTCTCGAAGTTCTCGACGCCCTCTGCGGTAACGGTGTGGCCGAGGGCCCGGGCCAGCTCGATGCAGGCCCGCACGATCGCCTCGTCGCTGCGGTCGATGTGCATGTTCATCACGAACTCGCGGTCGATCTTCAGCGAGTGCACCGGCATGCGCTTGAGGCGCGACATGGATGAGTGGCCAGTCCCGAAGTCATCCACCGCGATGCGGACGCCTAGCTCGGCGAGATCGCCGAGGATCACACGCGACGCCTCGGGGTCGGACATGATCAGCGACTCCGTAACCTCGAGTATGAGGCTTTCAGCGGTCACTCCAGTCCGGCGGAGCAGCTCGTTGACGCGAGCCACTACGTCGGAGGATTGAAGGCAACGGGCGGACAGGTTGACGGCCACTGTCTGGCCGAGGTCCTCGGACTGCCACCTTCCCAGCTGCCGGAGGGAGGACTCGAGCACCCACCAGGTGAGCGGCTCGATGAGACCTGTCTGCTCGGCGACGGGGATGAACTCAGACGGCGGCACGAACTCGATATCGGTCCGCCAGCGGAGCAAGGCTTCGCAGCCGGCGACCCGCCCGGTGTCCGCCCGGGCCACCGGTTGGTACCAGACCTCCAGTTGGCCGGACTCGAAGGCCCGGCGCAACCCCGAAGCGAGGGTGAGGCGACGTTTGGCGCTGCGGTCCATGTCGGAGTTGTAGGCGACGACACCCCGCTTGGAGTCCTTGGCCTCGTACATGGCCACGTCGGCCTTCTGCAGTAGGACCGAAGCCTCCGTCCCGTGGTGGGGAGCGAGGGCCAGCCCCATGCTGCCTCGCAGCTCGAGAAGCATGCCGTCGAGCGAGATCGGCTTGGAGACCGCGTCGAGGACGCTGCGAGCCAGGGCCTTGGCCTCGGTCCCCGACCCAAGGGAGGGGAACACGAAGGCGAACTCGTCCCCGCCCAGGCGAGCGACCGTCCCGTTCGGCCCGAACTCGGTCTCGATCCTGGCCGCCACCTCCTTCAAGAGGGTGTCGCCGGCGGGGTGACCGAGGCTGTCGTTGATGTCCTTGAAGCCGTCGAGGTCCATGAGCATGACGGCGACCAGCTCCTCTATGCGGTGATGCTCCAAGGCGATGCACACCCGCTGGGCGAACATCGTGCGGTTGGCCAGCCCGGTGAGGCTGTCATGGAGGGCCTGGTGCTCCCGGGCCGCCATCTCGCTGCGAAGCTGGTCGAGGCGGCGGCTGCTGGTCAGAGCGGTGCTCAGGTGAGCGGCCAGGGTCTCGAACAGGCGGAGGTCCTCGGTGTCGAAGGACTCTGAGTCCGAGTTGTGGTTCCCAGCCACCAGGACGCCGTTCCCTATGTCACCAAGGGGCACCACGACCGCCATCAGGTCCTCGAACTCGTGGGGCTCCTCGCCCGTGTCGGTCTTGGAGACCAGCGCCGGGCGGCCGTTGGAGACGACCTCCTCCTCGATCGTGCTCAAGAAGCCGAGCTCGTGCACCCGGGTGCCCTCCCCGGACAACTCGTACCGGTAGGCGCCTGTACCCAGCGGCAGGACGAGCTGGGATTGCTGGCAGGCAAACAGTACCCTCGTCTCGTCGAGAGCCGTCCGGATGATGGAATCTGTATCGGGCACCCCGGCCAGCTTGACGCTGAAGTCGTACATCAATTGCAGGTTGGAGTAGCGCTTCCGGATGGTCTTTACCGTCCGGTTCCAAAAGGCGATCAGGACCACAGGACCAGCGAGGAGAAGGAGCGTCCAGGCCTGCCTATAAGCGAGAATCACGGCGAGGATACCGAGGGGGATGTCCAAGGCCAGAGTCACGAGGGATTCGAGGTAGCTAGCCCGCACGTGGCTCCAGTGGATCTTCCCTGATGAAACCCCGTTGGCGATCAAGATGCCGATGGTGCCGGTCATCTGCAATGCGGCCAGACCCGCACCAATTCCCAATATGCCGACGGCCGAAACCGACGACCCGCTCCCGCGAATCGCACCGACGACTAGGTAGGCGACCGAAGCGCTCGTCAGAGCGTTGGCGATGTTGAAAGCCGTCTTGTACCACGACTTGCCGAACCTCACGGAGTAGGCGATCGCTTCGATGGAGAAGGCACCGAGGAGTCCCATGGGAGAGAGGTAGGCCAGGGCCAGGGCAGCGGGCAGCCCGGTCAGCATGATGCTCATCGACGCCTCGCTGGAGGTGACGTCGATCACGACGAGCTCCGACAGCACCAAGCCGGCCGCGATGGCCGGCCAGGGGAGGGACGGGCGACCGAGGTGGCCGTGGCTGCTCACGAGCAACACTGCTGCCGCCGCTGCGACCCCCAACGAGCCCGCGATGAGCGCCCAGACGCGCCGAGGAGCCGGGAGAGTCGACCGGCTCGACCTGCGGAGCGTCAGGACGCGGATGGACAAGCTTTTCCTTTGGATAGGCCCGGTAATAGAGCAATGATCGGGTTTTCCCCAGGTGGACTTTACCGTTGGGGATCTTTTGGGCTAACGCCGCGGCGGATTGTTCTTTTCGGCGGAGGAACTCCAGCCCGTTCGCGACGGCGTAGACCAGACATCACCTGCCCAATTCGGACACAACCTTGCGGCGAAGGGTCTTTCGTCCCATAGACGCCACCCCGAAAATCACGTATTTTCGGAAAGGTCCGCGTATGGAGGAAATCTCTGCGTAGATCCCCCAGATGCGGAAACCGACGAAACCCCACGTGAGGGGAGGTGATGTGTATGCGCTGCTACGGTTTTGGTTGGTAAATAGTCATCTGCGCGTCAACGCAGATCTGAGTACTGGGTGATCCCCGGCGGGGCTCGAGGGCGTGAGTCCGGAGGTCACAGTTCTATCGGCAAGGCCAGCGGCGGCCTTTAGAGACCGCCCCTTCATCAATTCACTTGCGGAATTTGAACGCCGCTGGCCGAGCCAGAATCAACTCGAAGCGCACTTAAGTACGCGAAAGCGATGAAAAGGTCACCACTTCCCCAATCGGTCCGCCGCCTAGTCACCGCTGTAGCCGTGTCTTCGGTTGGCGACGGCATGGCCCTGGTTGCCTTTCCCCTGCTGGCGGTCGTGTACACACACCGACCTGTCCTCGTCGCAGGTGTCGTGGTGGCCGAGCGGCTGCCCGCGCTGCTTTTGGTTTTGCCAGCGGGCGCCCTGGTCGACCGGGTCAACCGCAGAAGGCTCATGATGGTCACAGAGCTGTCCCGGTTCTCGATCCTCGCCGGAACCACTGCCCTAGTGGTGGCTGGTTCGGGCTCCATCTGGCTGGTATATGCCGCGGCCATGATTCTGGGTGCCTTCTCACCATTGCACCAGAGCGCTTCCGCTGCGGTCTTGCCCGAGATGGTCGACGGCCGTCTTCTGGCCCGGGCCAACGGACGGTTGGGATCGGTGGAAGTGGCGGGCCAGCAGGTCGTCGGTCAGGCGCTCGGAGGCTTCGCGTTCAGTCTTGGAAAAGCCATCCCCTTCGCAGGGGACTCTCTCAGCTTCCTCCTGTCGGCACTGCTCCTTAGACGGGCCGTCAAGCCCAACTGCCCGGAACCCCGGCGTGAGTCGCTATGGGCGGGGGTGCGGGACGGCCTGCGCATTTACGGAAGACAGCGCACCCTTAGATTGATGACGAGCCTCATCGGGGTCCTCGCCATGTGCCAGGGCGCGGTGATGGGGATCTTCGTGCTGTTCGCGCGGGTCGACCTGCGCCTGACCGACTCGCAGTTCGGTCTGGTGCTCGCCGTGAGCGCCGTGGGCAACGTGGTTGGTGCACTCGCGGCGGAGCGGATCTACGAGCGCTTCGGCGGCGGATGGTCCCTGGCCGGCGCGGGCCTGGGCGCGGCCGTCTCCTACCCGATCTTGGCCTTCACCACTTCGGCCGTGTCAGCGGCGGCGGCCCTGACCCTGGAGGCCCTGGCTGTGATGGTCGGCGTCGTGTCGAGCACAACCATGCGCCAGAGCATCGTCCCCGCCGGGCTGCAAGGTCGGGCCAGAAGCGTCCACCTGCTTGTCACGCTGGCCTCGGCCCCTCTGGGCGCCCTCGCCGGCGGCCTCCTGGCCGGCGCGATCGGGCTGCGAACCACCTTCGTCACTGCGGGCATACTCCAGTTCGCGGTGGTGGTGCTGATCGGTCCCCGGCTCATCCTCGCAGTCCGAAGCCGTCGGGTCATCGATCTCACCGCGGCGGCACTCGCCGTTACCGACGCCACTCCTCGGACCCCGTCCTTCTCAGGCTAGAACGCCCGAGCCAGAGGGCGCCCCCGGCAGGACTCGAACCTGCGACCCGCTGCTTAGAAGGCAGCCGCTCTGTCCAGCTGAGCTACAGGGGCATGACCGGGGGAATGCTAGCGTCGCCCGTGTCCATCGAGGTCGGGAGGGGTCACATGACGATCGTGCTTCAACAAACCATGCCAGAAGGCGTGACCATCGAGATGCTCGACGAGGTCACCGTGGAGATGGGCGTGGAGAAGGACCCGCCGAAGGGTCTGCTCCTGCACGTCCACTTCGTGGAGAACGGCCGGACCCGGATAATCGACGTGTGGGAATCGGCTGAAGCGTTCGAGACTTTTCAACGCGACCAGTTGATGCCAGCCATCGAGAAGGTGATGCAGCGTCTTGGGATCCCCATGGACGGCGCGCCGCAGCCCGAAACGTCGATCACCGAAGTGGCGACCGTCGTCAGAGGGTCCTAGTTGGGCAGCTGACGGCCTGACTACGCCGGGCCCGTCTCTACAGAGAACGGAAGGTCGCAGCGGGCTGGACGAGCAGCTGATCCACCTCATTCTCGGTGAGGGGATGGGCGAAAAAGAAACCCTGCGCGCTGTCACACCCGAGGTTGCGCAGAGCCTGCAGCTGGTCACCGGATTCGATGCCTTCGGCGACGGTGCGGAGCTTCAGGATCCGGGCGAAACGCAACACCGTGCTGACCAGGGCCTCCCCCTCGTCGCCGGGCCCGCCCAGGGTCTCGACGAACGACTTGTCGATCTTCAACACGTCGAGCGGCAGGTGCCGGAGATAGGCGATGGACGAGTAGCCGGTTCCGAAGTCATCGAGCGCGATGCGCACTCCGAAGTCCTTGAGACCGGAGAGGGAGGCCCGGATCTCTTCGGAGTCGGCCAGCAGCGTGGTCTCGGTGACTTCGAGGAGGAGCTGCCCAGCTGACAAGCCGCTAACCGCCAGGGCCGTCCGCACATCGTCGCAGAGGTGCCGCTCCTGGAGCTGCCGGCTCGACAGGTTCACCGACACGGTGAGGTCCCGGCCGCTCTCGCGCTGCCATCGCACCGCCTCCTCGCAGGCCGTCTCGAGCACCCACCGGCCCAGCGGGACCACGAATCCCGTCTCATCTGCGACTGGTATGAACTGGTTCGGCGCGATGACGCCCCGGTCGGGATGGCGCCATCGAACCAGGGCCTCGAAGCCCTCGAGGCACCCGTCCAGGAGCCTTAAGAGAGGCTGGTACAACAAGAAGAACTCGTCCCGTTCGAGCGAGCCGCGAAAGGCGTTGGTCAGCTCCAGCCGCTCGAAGGTCTGTGACTGCATGGCGGGCAAGAACATTTCCCAACGGCTCTTGCCCAGCCGCTTCGCCTCGTACATGGCTATGTCAGCTTCGCTGAGCAGCTGCTCCGCGGTCGTATGGGGACCGGCCAGGGCGACGCCGACACTGACCGACACCGCGATCTGGCGGCCTGCCAGTTCGGCCGGCTCCCGCATGATCGCCACAATGCGGTCGGCCACCGCGGCGACAGTCTCCGGTTCGCCCGCGCTCTCGAGCAGCACGGCGAACTCGTCGCCCCCGAGCCGGGCCACCGTGTCACCCGCCCGCACCACCGAGAGGAGCCGCTCGGCGGTGATGGCCAAGAGGTCGTCACCGTAGAGGTGGCCGAGGCTGTCGTTGACCGTCTTGAACCCGTCGAGGTCGCAGAAGCAAACCGCGGTCAATGGCCGGGTCCCGGCCGGCTGGGCCAGTACCCGCTCGACCTGCCTGTGCAGGAGCATCCGGTTGGCCAGACCGGTCAAGGGGTCATGGAACGCCTGGTGACGCAGGTCCGACTCGAGCTCCTCGCGCCGCCGCAACGCGTCCTCGAGGGCCAGTGCATCGGCTCGCACCCTCTCGAACTGCCATGACATTCTCAGTGACACAAGCGAGAAGAGCACGATGGACGTCCCAGCTATCACTGGGACGTCTACCGTAGCTTTGACCGCGCTGCTCACCAGCAAGATGGCGGGAGCCACGAAGCCGGCCAGCGCGAGCAGGGGGATGCGACGCCCCGAGTCCGGGACAGTGAGATCACGCCCCGAGGGTTTCGCCGCCATGGTGGGATGCAGGGCAGCCACCCCGATCAGCATGTAGTTGAGCAGCCACCCGCCGTCGATGACGTTGCCGACGGCGTAGTGGCCGTATTGCACCATGACGTCGTAAGTGAAGTCCGAGACGAGGGAGGCGAGGAGCGCCACCACCAAGATCCGGTGAGCGGCCCGTCGAGCCGTGCCGAAGACCAGGGACTGGACGATGATGAACACCAAGCCCAGGTCCATCAGCGGGTAGGACAGCATGACGATCTTGCCCAGCGGCCCGATCGACGAGTCGTGGAAATATGACCGCATCAGGAAATGCCATGAAAGGGCCAGGGCCGCGACCACCACGATTGCCGCGTCTGCGTGGCTTTCGCGCGAGCGCCGATCATGGGTCCGCTGGCAAAGGCGGGTGACACCAATGAACAGGAGCGGGTAGGCGGCCAGGTAGAACGGGTCAGCCGCCGAGGGCAGGGGAACGGGACGGGCGAGTATCACTCCGTAGCCGAGGTTCTCGATGCCGTCACCGATCACCGATAGCGCGATGTAACCGACCAGCAAGAGCCACGGCAGGCGTGACTCAGGGCGATGGAGGCGCAGCCCGGCCAGCACCATGGCCACAGACACGACGCCGATCACCACATAGGCGATGTCGTCGGCCGACTGGGTAGGCAGCGCGAAGTACACCGCCAGAGCGGCGCCAGCACCCCATAGGGCTATTTTCCAGGAACCTCGGTTTAGTTCCACTCTTGAGGGCTATCGGCACGCTCGATCGTGCGTTTGAGCCGTAACGTGCAGGTGTGACCTCGGCCGATCCCACCCAGGTCCTCCTGGCCGGCGATTGGCACGGCAACCGGGAGTGGGCGGCCGAGTGCTTCGCGGTGGCCGAAGCGCGCGGTTGCCAGGTGATCCTGCAGTTGGGGGATTTCGGGCTGTGGCCGGGCCGAGAAGACGAGTGGCTGGACCATGTCGATGGGCTGGGGGCGGCCAGCGGCGTCAGCTTGGTATGGATAGACGGGAACCACGAGGACCACGATTCGCTCGACCGCTGGCGAGCCGGCGCGGACGAGCGCGGCCTGGTCCAGATGCGCCGAAATGTGGTCTGGGCGAGTCGCGGCGCCCGTTGGGAGTGGTCCGGCTGGCGCTTCGGCGCCTTGGGCGGGGCGGTTAGCCTCGACCGCTTCCTCCGCCGGGCCGGGGTGAACTGGTGGCCACAAGAGATCGTCGAGGCGACCGACGTCGAGCGACTCGGTGACGAGCCCCTGGACGTGCTGGCGACCCATGCCGGTCCGACGTCAGGAGCCGAATCCCGGCCCCTGCCCCTCCCCGAGCCGATAGTCCGTGATAACCAGATGGTCCGCGACCGTATCGCCGAGGCGGTACGGCGCAGCCGGCCTCGGCTGGTGGTCCACGGCCATTATCACCGCCGGCTCAGCTACCAGTTTGAGGGCATCCAGGTAGAGGGCTTGGCCCACGATCGGGCACGCGACGGCGACGGGTGGGCCGTGCTCGACCTGCGCGATGGGATCGCTTTGTCCAAAGACTAGGAGGCCAGGAGGTCGCGGGCGGCCGCTTCGCTCGAGGGGCGCCGCAGCTTGGCCAAGGCGGTGCGCTCGATCTGGCGGATCCGCTCCCGGGTGAGGTTCATCTCGGCGCCGACCTCGTCCAGGGTCCGGGGCTCGCCCCGGTCCAGGCCGTAGCGCAGGCTCAGGATCCTCCGTTCCCGCTCGGCCAGGTGGGACATGAGCTTCTCCAGCTCGCGGCCGAGCATGGAGTCGGCCACCACGTCGAAAGGCGTGGGTGACACCTCGTCGGCCATCACGTCGGCCAGCTCGGCGTCTCCGTCCGACCCGATCGGGCTGGCCAGGCTGACCGGCTCGACGACCAGGTTGAGCAGGGCGCCGACCTCCCGCTCGGGTATCTGGAGGTGTTCGGCCAGCTCGGCGTGGGTCGGGGCCCGGCCGAGCCGCCCCTCGAGGACGGTCCGGCTGCGCAGAACCCGCCGCACCTGGTCCCCGGCGTGGACCGGGAGCCGCACGGCGCGTGCGGTGTTGTCTATTCCCCGCCCTATGGCCTGACGGATCCACCAGGTGGCGTAAGTGGAGAATTTGAAGCCGCGGGTCCAGTCGAACTTCTCCACCGCGTGCATCAGACCGATGTTTCCCTCCTGGATGAGGTCCAACATCGGCAGGTCGGTGCCCTGGTAACGCTTGGCGATCGATACGACCAGGCGGAGGTTGGAGTTGACGAAATCCTCGAACGCCTTCTCTCCCTGGCGCTGGGTGCGGCGCAACTGCGCCACTCGAGCGGCAGAACGATGATCGAGGCCCTCGATCTCTGCAGCTGCCGCCCGCCCCGCCTCGACGACCTGGGCCAAGCGGACCTCCTCCTCGTGGGTCAGCAGCGGGTAGCGGCCGATCCCGTCGAGGTACAACCGGACGAGGTCCTGGTCTCCGGCCTGGCGGTCAGCTTTCACCACTACCCATTTAACCGACTGTTGTAGGCGGATATGCCCAGATCGAGATGTGGCAGACTGTTTTTCTTCTTGGTGGCCGTAGCTCAGTCGGTTAGAGCGCCAGGTTGTGGCCCTGGAGGTCGGGGGTTC
>JAFAWZ010000093.1 GCA_019241495.1 Acidimicrobiales bacterium
CCATCATCGGGCGAACGATCCGACCAATGATCCGAATTGTCCTGCCCCGCCACCTGCGGGTCCTGGCTGGGGTGACCGGAGAGGTCCATCTCGACATCGATGGGCTCGACGTCGACGGGCCCGCCACTCAGAGGCTGGTGCTGGACGCCCTGGAGATCTCCTACCCGGTGCTGCGGGGGACCCTGCGCGACCCGGAAACGAAGCGGCGCCGGGCCTTCGTGCGCTTCTTCGCCTGCGAGAACGACCTGTCCAACGAGCCGCCGGACGCGCCACTGCCGGAGCGGGTGGCCTGCGGCGAGGAGCCCCTCCATGTCGTCGGCGCCATGGCCGGTGGCTAGCGAGCCCCAGATGGGTGGCGAACAATGGTGCCGGGTGGTCGTGATCGACCCTCACGGCCGCCAGCTCGCGGCGTGCCGGCTGGAGGGGCTGGGGCCGACCCTCGCCGCGGTCGACCTGGTGGCGCTCATCGCGCTGTGGGCCAGGCGCCAGGGGGCTTACGCCGAGCTGCGAGACCTCGACCCGGCCATGACCGGGCTGCTCGACCTGGCCGGCCTGGCCTGCTCGGGGATCTCAGGGGTCGAGATGGAGGGGAAGCCCGAAGGCGGGAAACAGGCGCTCCGGATCCATCATGGCGAGGAAGAAGTTCATCCCTGTGATCCGGCCGGCTGAGATCTCGAGGACCTGGATGGCCCACGGGGCCCAGCCTCCAGCCGGATCGATGCGGTACTGACCGAACGCCGGACAGCCGTTGGCCGTGGTCGCGACCAGGCGCGAGCCCCGGCAAGCCAGGGGACCGGGCTGGACCATCCAGCGTCCGATGTTCTCCGCTCCCTCGATCCACATGGCGAACGGCGGCATGGACTGTGTCGCGTCTTCGTGCAAGAGGGTTACGAGCCGTTCGATGTCGTAGGTCTTGAACGCGTCCAGGTACCGGTCCAGCAAATGGCGATCGTGGTCGTCGAGGGGCTGTGACCGGGGCCCATCGGACAGGCGGCCGAGCGTCGCCCGGGCCCGCTGGAGGGCGCTGTTGACCCCGGCGACGGTGGTCTCGAGCAGCTCGGCGGCATCGGCCGCCGGCCAGCTCAACACTTCACAGAGGATCAGGGCGGCCCGCTGCCGGGCCGGGAGGTGCTGGAGGGCCGTGACGAAAGCCAGGCGAACCGACTCCCGGTACTGCGCTATCTCGGCCGGGTCGGAACCCTCCGGAGCGGCCCGCGCGTCGGCGATCGGCGTCACCCACGCCGCCTCGGTTAGCAGCGGGCCGAGGTGCGATTCATCGGGGGGCGACGCCGGCCCCATCTCCATGGGACGGGCCCGCCGTTGCACCTGGCGCTGCATATCGATGCACACGTTGGTAGCTATGCGGTACAGCCACGAACGCAGGCTCGACCGGCCCTCGAAGCTGGTGGCCCCCTTCCATGCGCGCACCATCGTCTCTTGTACTGCGTCCTCGGCCTCGAAGCCCGAGCCCAGCATCCGGTAGCAGTAGCCGGTGAGCTCCCGGCGGAATGGCTCCAGCTCAGCGGTCGCGAACGACGCGGGCATGGCCATACCCGGCGAGCGTAATAGAGCGACGTCGGTCATCAACCGTGGTGACGGGAGGCGAGAGGAGAACTCATCGGTTCTACCCGCCCGAGCCGGGCCTGACCGAGCCAGTCGGGTAGTACGCTCTGGCCCTGCCAGGGCAAGGAGTTCTCCATGAAGAGCAAGGCCGCGATCCTGTGGGAGACCCACAGCAAATGGAGTGTCGAGGAGATCGAGCTCGACCCGCCCAAGGCCGGCGAGGTGTTGATCAAGCTGGCCGCTTCGGGCTTGTGCCACTCCGACGAGCACCTCGTCACCGGCGACATGATCCTGGAGCCCGCTATGGCCGATGCCCTCGGCTTCCGCCAGCTGCCGGTCATCGGCGGCCACGAGGGTGCAGGAGAGGTGGTCGAGGTGGGCGCCGGCGTCACGACGATGTCCCCCGGCGACCATGTGGTCCTGAGCTTCATCCCGGCATGCGGCCGTTGCCCGTCGTGCACCATCGGCCAACCCCACCTCTGCGACCTGGGCGCCTTCCTCCTGGCCGGACGGCAGGTCACCGACTTCACCGCCCGCCACCACGCCGCCGACGGGTCGGATCTCGGCGTGATGTGCTGCGTCGGGACCTTCGAGCCCTACACCGTCGTGAGCGAGGCGAGCTGCGTGAAGATCGCGCCCCACATCCCCCTCGAGCGGGCCGCTCTCGTCGGCTGCGGGGTCACCACCGGCTGGGGATCGGCAGTGAACGCGGCACAGGTCCGCTCCGGTGAGACAGTCGTGGTCGTGGGTCTCGGGGGCATTGGGATGAACGCCATCCAGGGTGCCCGCCTGGCCGGCGCCGACAAGATCGTGGGTATCGATCCGGTCGAGAACAAGCGGGCAGCCGCGGCCCGCTTCGGGGCGACCCATACCTGCCCATCGATGGAAGAGGCCCTGGCGCTCGTCATGGAGATCACCAAGGGAGCCATGGCGGACAAGGCGATACTCACGACCGGGGTGGCTTACGGGGAGCTCGTCGCGCCGATGATGAATCTCGTCAAGAAGGCCGGGCGGGGCGTGGTCACGGCCGTGGCGCCCATGGCCCAGACGGACGTGAAGCTCGATCTGTTCATGTTGGCCATGATGCGCAAGGAGCTGGTCGGCTGCATCTTCGGAAACGCCAACCCGCGCTACGACATCCCGCGGATCCTGGACCTCTACATGGACGGCAAGCTGTTGTTGGACGAGCTGATCACCAACACTTACCCCCTCGAAGACATCAACCAGGGTTACGAGGACATGCGCAACGGAACCAACATCCGGGGCCTCGTCACTTACTAGCTCGTAGCGATTCGCCGGATCGCCCACTCGGCGCGACCTCCCGCGGTCGGCCTGCATTCCGGTCAGCCTACGGCCGGCGTACCCTCGGCCCATCATGCCAGTCCATTGGGGTCGCGGCGTCGCTCTGGTCGCCTTCACCGTGATCATGGCCGCCGGGGGCTGCGCCGGCGCGAGCCACGGGCCCCGAGGCCGGGTGGGCCTGCCCACCGGCCCGGCCCAGCCCAACCCGACCAATGCCCCTACGTCGACTTCGAGCAGCACGTCCACGACGGTGCCAAAAAGCCTTCCGGTGCCGGCACCGATCGCGCCGGTCGCCACTCCCGCCCTGCCCGGCGAAGGGGTCTGGCAGCCCGCGCCGGGCAGCGCCGAGACCGGCGGTTACGCGATCTACACCACCCAGCTGCGGCCCGCGCCCGGGTTCCCCCCGTCGGCCGTAGCCTGGATCGACAGCACCGCGGCGCGCGTTTCGCTCTACGCCGGCTCGGGCGAACCGTCCGGCACCTGGCCCCACCAGGGTTACGTCGCGACGGCCGACCAGGCGAACCTCCTGGCCGCGTTCAACGGCGGCTTCAAGATCTACTCCTACAACACCGGCTGGTACGACGACGGCCGGGCCGCGGTCGCCCTCCAACCCGGCTACGCCTCGTTCGTGGTCTACACCGACGGAACCGCCACTGTCGGCGCGTGGGGCCTGGACGTGGCCCTAAGCGCCGACGTCCAGTCGGTGCGCCAGAATCTGCAGCTGCTGGTGGACAAGGGCGCTCCGGCCGCGACGGCAGACGCGGTGGGAGCCTGGGGTGCGACGTTGGGCGGGGTCACCAACACCTGGCGGTCCGGTGTCGGTGTGACCGCCGACGACGATCTCGTGTACGTCGGCGGCCCCTATCTGAGCCCCGCCCTATTGGCCCGGGTGCTCGTCGCGGCCGGCGCCATCAAGGCCATGGAGCTCGACATCAACCCCCAATGGGTGTCCTTCGCCACCTATGTCCACCCCGCCCCCGACCTCACCACCGGGTCCAACATCCTGAGCGGCATGTTCTACTCGCCGAGCCACTATCTACAACCGGACGCCCGGGACTTCTTCGCCGTCTTCTCCCGCCCCCCGGGGGCGTAAAATCGAGCGGGTCGCTAGGATCGCAGGCCATGGTCGAGCTGCGCATCCAGTTCCACCGGCAGATGGAAACCATCGAGGCGAAGATCATCCAGTTGTTCGCGCTGGTAGCTGAGGATCTGGCCGCCGCCACCGAGGCCCTGCTGAGCGGCGACACGGCCACCATGGACCTGCTCAGCGAGCGCGAGATGGTGATGGACGAGGTGCACCGCGAGGTCGAGGCGCTCGTCAACGATCAGTTCGCCTTGCAGGCCCCCGTGGCGCGCGACCTTCGGTTCTTGTTGTCGGTCCTGCGCATCGTGCCGGAGCTGGAGCGGTCCCATGACCTGGTCGTGCATATCGCTCGCCACGCCGATCACGGCCTGCGCGAGGAGCTGACGCCGCGCAGCCGGGGCCTGATCGAACGAATGGGCCGGGTCGGCTCGGACATGTGGCGCCGGGCCGCCGACTGCTGGTACGAGCGGGACTCCGCCGCCGCGGCGCTGCTCGAAGAGCGCGACGACGAGATGGACGGGCTTCATGCTGCGTTGATCGCCGAGTTGGCCGGCGGCCGCATGGCCATACCGGTGGTCATGGACATGACCCTCGTCGCCCGCTTCTACGAGCGGCTCGGTGACCACGCGGTCAACGTCGCCCGCCGGGTCGTGTACCTGGCCGGCACCTGACCGGCCGCACCGATGCCCGACCGATCGGTGGACCTCAACGCCGACGTCGGTGAGGGCTGCGGCGACGACGACGCACTGCTCGGATTGGTCTCGAGCGCGTCCGTGGCGTGCGGGTTTCATGCCGGCGGCCCGGCAACCATGCTGCTGACCGCCCAGGCTGCCCGGTTGCGGGGGGTAACCGTGGGAGCCCACCCCTCATATCCCGATCGCGGGGGCTTCGGCCGGGTGGACATGGACCTGCCCGCCGAGGAGCTGGCCGCGGTGGTGGCTTACCAGGTCGGCGCCATGACGGCCGCAGCCGCGCTGGCCGGCACGGAGGTCCGCTTCGTCAAACCCCACGGCGCGCTGTACAACCGGGCGGCCCGGGACGCGGCCGTAGCCGGCGCGGTAGTAGAAGCGGTTGGCGCGGCGGGCGGCGCGCAGATGGCTCTCCTCGGCCCGGCCGGCTCCGAGCTGGTCCGCCGCGCCCAGGCGGCCGGGCTGCGAACCTTCGCCGAGGGATTCGCCGACCGGGCCTACGCCCCCGACGGGTCCCTCACCCCCCGGTCCGAGCCGGCATCGGTCCTGGAGGACCCGGCCTCGGTCGCCCGCCAGGCCCTCGGCCTGGTGCTCGATGGCCGCGTCGCCACCGCTTCGGGGGCAACCATCGAGCTGCACGTGGACTCGCTCTGCCTCCACGGCGACAACCCGCGTGCCCTTGACGTGGCCCGGTCCCTGCGCGCCGCCCTGGAGGAAGCGGGTGTCGCGGTCAGGCCCTTCATCAGCTGAGACGTAGACGCACCTTCACCCCAGGCGGTGCCTGGGCGAGGGCGTCGACGCCCGCCTCGTCGACGACGACCGCCACTGGGTAGCCGCCGGTGGTGGGATGGTTGCGCAGAAGCACGACGGGCTGGCCGTCGGGCGGCACCTGGACCGCGCCGGGGATCATCCCCTCGGAGGGCAGCTCACCGAGAAGCTGGCGGGCGACAACCGGCCCCCGGAGACGCAGCCCGGTGCGGTCGCTGGCGGAGTCGACGACGAACTCGGAGCTGACCAAGACGTCGAATCCCGATCTCGACATCCAGTCGGCTCGCGGGCCGGGCCGGGCCCTGACCTCGATGATGTCTCCTGGTCTCGGGTAGCCGGCTCGAAACGGCCGAGGGGGCGGGCGGTGTCCCCCGGCCCGGGCCGGGCCGAGGGGAAGCAGGTCGCCATCGCGCAACGGTGCCGGACCGAGCCCCGACAGCGTGTCGGCCGAGCGACTGCCCAGGACCGGTGGGACATCTATCCCCCCTTCGATGGCCAGGTACGCCCGGGCTCCGGCCGTGACCGGGCCGATCGCGACATGGCAACCGGCGGGGAGGGGCAGGGCGGCGTCCTGACGGCCGGGCAGCCCGTCGATGACGACCTCGGCCCGCCCGCCCGTGACGGCCAGGCGCCGCCCGGTGCCGAGCATCACTCTGAGACCACCCAGCGTCGCCTCGATGAGGGCCGACGCCCCGGGGTTGCCGACCAGCCGGTTGGCGTAGGCGGCGGCCGCCGCGTCGAGAGCCCCGGCCCGGGGGACGCCGGCATGAGCCCAGCCCGAGCGGCCCCGGTCCTGAACGGTCGACAGCGGTCCCGACTCCAGCACCCGCACGCCGACATCGGTCGGAGGTCGGGCCGGGGCCGCCAGCCGGTCGGACGGACGGCCCAGTCCGGTCCGGGCATCGAAGCGGACCCGGTCCCCTGGAGCGAGTAAGGACGGCTCGGGTCGGGACGGATCGAACATGGCCATATCTGTGTGGCCGATGATCTGCCACCCGCCCGGTGTCGCCTGGGGGTACACCGCGGTCATCTCTCCGGCCAGGGCGACCGACCCGGCCGGAACGACCGGGCGGGGCGTGTCCCGGCGGGCCACTCGCAGGGAGGGGTCGGAACCCGTCAGGTAAGCGAACCCGGGCGAGAAACCGACGAATCCCACTTCATAGCGTCTCGAGGAGTGGCGAGCGACGACGTCGTCCACGCCCAGTCCGGTCAGGGCGGCAACGGCGGCGAGGTCGGGGCCGTCGTACTGCACCGGGATCACCACCTCGCGGCTGCGATCAGGCCCGCTCTCCCCGATCGGGCTGTGCACCACTGCCCTTTCCAGCGCCACGAGGTCCGAGCCGGGCCGGGCGACCACCAGCACCGTCGCGGCGCCGGCCACCACCTCCTCGACGGCTGGCGACGACACGGACCGCAGGGACGACCAGAGCCGGTGCACGTCATCTGGATCGGAGACTTCTACGAGCAGGGCCCGCTCACCCATGGGCAGGACCCGCCAGGCTCTGGGCCGGGCCGGCCGGTCAGCTCGTGGCACACCGCCGTTCTAGCTCGTAAACACTTGGATCGCTTGAAGTCAAGTATTACTATCGAATCAATAAATCCTATAAAGTAAATCGACTTTAGCGCCGGAACTTTTAGGAGCAAGCAATGAGACGGACTGCGTCGGGTGTGTTGATGGCGGTACTGGCCGGGGCGACCCTTGCCGGGTGCAGCTCCCAGGCCAAGGCGCCCACCGCCGCCCCCCAGGTGACCGACCGGCTGGGCGTGGCCTACGACACTGCCACTGCGTCGGTCGCGACGCTCAACGGGGCGGGAGCGAACTCCATCGACCCGTTCTTCGAGAAGGTCTTCTACGACTACCACTCGGCCAACTCCAAGACCACCGTGAACTACTCCCCTGCAGGCAGCAGCGTCGGCGCCAAGGACATCGAACAAGGCACCGTCGACTTCGCCGACAGCGAGATCCCCTTGGCCTCCACCGATCTGGCCGCCGCCACAGGTGGGGCCATCCTGCAGATACCGGTCGACCTCGGGGGGGTGGCCATCAGTTACAACCTCCCGGGTGTCAGCGGCGGCCTGAAGTTGGATGGCCCCATCCTCGCGGCCATCTTCGACGGCGCCATCACCAAATGGAACGATCCGCGCATCGCGGCGGTGTCGGGCGCCACGAGCCTCCCGGACATTCCCGTCGTGCCGGTGCACCGGGCTGATTCCTCTGGCCCAGGCTGGGATCTCGATTCCTATCTCCTGAAGACAGCTCCGGCTTGGGGAGCCAAGACAGGAGCCTCCAACCCGTCCAAGACCTGGCCACTCACCAACGTCGGGCTGGGTGAGCAGCTGAACACCGGTGTGGCCAACTACGTCCATCAGACCGCCGGAGCCATCGGTTACGTGGAGTACGGCTATGCCTTGCAGGCCGGCTTCACCAACAGCGCCCTCAAGAACCAGTCCGGAGCCTTCGTCAGCCCCTCCCTGGCCTCCATCGCTGCGGCAGGGACGCAGGCCAGCGGACTGTCGGCCACCAACTTCTCGATCATCGATGAGCCGGGCGCGGGGACCTATCCCCTGGCCAACTTCAGCTGGACCCTCGTCTACCAGAAGCAGGCGGACCGGGCCAAAGGCCTCGCTCTGGGCAAGCTCATCGACTACGTGACCACGACCGGGCAACGCCAAGCCGGACCCCTCGGGTATGCCCCGCTGCCGGCTGCGGTGGCGTCCCTTGCCGCCAGCACCCTCCAGCAGCTGCAGACGGCGACGGGCGCCCCACTGTTCCAGTGACGGGGTGGCTGGTGCGACCGCGCCGGCCGGTGCGCGCCTACTCCGTGTTGTGCTGGACGGCTGTGGGCCTCTTCGCCGCTGTGCTGGCCGCCGTCGCCGTCACCATCGGCGCAGAGTCCGCCCGGGCATGGGCACACGCCGGGCTCGGGTTCCTCTGGTCAGGAACGTGGAACCCGGCGAGGGACCATTACGGCGGCGGTCTGCTGGTCGTGGGGACGGTGGTGACAACGGGATGCGCCATGCTGCTCGCCGTGCCGATCGGCCTCGGCATCGCGGTCTATCTGGCGGAGCTGTCGCCCCGATGGTTGTCGGCACCGGTGTCTGCCGCCATCGACCTGCTGGCCGCAGTTCCGAGCATCGTGGTGGGGCTGTGGGCCCTTCTCGTGGTGTCGCCGTTCTTCGCCAGAGACGTCGAGCCGACCTTGGCCCGGACCCCGGGACTGCGGAGCGTCTTTGCCGGACCGGCCTATGGACCCGGAATCCTCCTGGCCGCCGTCGTTCTCACCATCATGGTGCTCCCAACCGTGGTGGCGCTGAGCCGCAACGCCCTCCAGGCGGTGAGCGGAGCCGAACGCGAAGCGGCGCGCGCTTTGGGCGCCACTCCATGGCAAGTCGTGCGCACCGCCGTCCTCCCGGCGGCCCGGCCGGGTATTGCGGGAGCGGTCACCCTCGCGGTCGGCCGAGCCCTGGGCGAAAGCATTGCCGTGGCCATGGTCATCGGCAACCGACCCGGCCTGCCGAGGAGCCTGCTCCAGCCGGGAGCCACCCTGGGATCGGCGATCGTCAACCAGTTCGGGGAGGCGAGCCCCGGCCTGGGCGAGAGCTCCGTCGTCGCCCTGGCGGCCGTCCTGCTCGCCCTGACGGTGGCGGTCAACGCAGCCGGTATAGGCCTCCTGGGGCGAGGCGGCCCGCCTGGGCGGCCGGCGCCCGGTCCCCCCCGCCGCCTGGCGGAGTCTCCGGGCGCGGTTGGCCCTGCAGGTGCGGGCCCGACCGGCTTGGTGCTCCTGGCCGACCCCATCGACGCCGCTACCCGCTCCCTGCCCCGCCGGCGGTGGGCGAGCCGGGTCATGTACAACCTGTGCGCGGCGTGCGTCATCGCCGGGGCGGCTCCTCTGGTCGCCTTGCTCTACTACACGATCGCACGAGGCCACGGCGCCCTGTCGCTCGGGTTCCTCACCCAGGCGCCGAGGCCGGCCGGGATACCCGGTGGCGGCATTGCGACTGCCATTAGTGGTTCGGCGAAGATCGTAGGTCTAGGCTTGGTGATGGCTGTACCCGTCGGGCTGCTCAGCGCTTTGTTCCTCTATGACCGGCGCGGGAAGGCGGCCGGGACTATCCGTTTCGGGGCCGACGTCCTGACCGGCGTTCCATCGATAGTCCTCGGCATATTCGCCTACGGCGTGCTGGTCCGGCCCTTCCATCATTCCTCGACGGTGGCCGCCGGTTTCGCGTTGGCGGTGCTGATGGTCCCGATCATGATCGGGGGCAACGAGGAGGCGTTGCGCGCCGTGCCCGAGGATCTTTTCGAAGCCGGCCTGGCGCTCGGGGCCCGCCGGGCCAGGGTGGCCGGCCGGATCGTCGTGCGCGAAGCCCTGGCCCGGCTGGTTACGGCCAACCTCCTGGCCGCGTCGCGCGGGGTGGGCGAGACCGCTCCCCTGCTCTTCACTGTGGCCGCGCCCAGCGCCGCTCTCACCCTGCTCATCTTCGATCGGGGTCCCCAGGCGTTCGCGTCCGCCCAGCAAACGGCGTGGGCCTGCGCATTGGTGCTTCTTGCCGCCGTGCTGGCCCTCGGTGCCACAGCCCGCGCCGTCGCCTGGCGCCTGACTCGCCACCAACGTTGACGGCCGTCACCCTCGACGACGTCAGCGTTACCTTCGGGGCGCATCACGCGGTACGCCACGTAACGCTGCGCTTGCAACGAAGCCGGGTCACCGCCCTCATCGGGCCGTCCGGATGCGGGAAGACCACCGTGCTGCGGGCCATAAACCGGATGCACGAGCAAAGCGGCGCGATTGTCACGGGGACGGTGCGGCTCGGCGACGTGGACATCTACGGGCCCGGAATAGCCGCAGAACACGTCCGCAGCCGGATCGGAATGGTCTTCCAGCGACCGAATCCCTTCCCCAGCATGAGCATCTTCGACAACACGGTCGCTGGCCTGCGCCTGGCCGGGATCCGCAACAAACGCCTGCTCCGGGAGGCGGCCGAGCAGGCGCTGCATCACGCCGCGCTGTGGGACGTCGTCAAGGACCGGCTCGACCAACCGGCCATCCGGTTGTCCGGCGGCCAGCAGCAGCGGCTCTGCATCGCCCGGGCCTTGGCCGTGCAGCCAGAGGTGCTCTTGATGGACGAGCCGTGCTCCGCGCTCGACCCCATCGCCACGGCCAAGGTCGAGGACCTGATCAGCCGGCTCGTTCCCGACGTGACCGTCGTGCTGGTGACGCACAACATGTTCCAGGCGACCCGGGTCTCACACGACGTCGCGGTGTTCCTCCTCGACGAGGACCGGGTCGGGGAGCTGGTGGAGGCAGGCCCCATCGAGAAGGTGTTCAGCTCACCTGCCGACCCCCGCACCCGGGACTACTTGAGCGGCCACATCGGCTGATCGGAATCATCGAGTCACTTGATGGCCAGGGCGTTGGCCGGTGAACCGACGCCCCCGGGGGCATGGATGGGCGTGCTCGTGAGCAGCATCTGGTAGATGCCGTCGCCGGCGCAGTCGGCCGCCAGGTCCTCTGTCCACCACAGCTCACCGAGGGCCATGCCGAACTGGGCGATCAGAACACGATGCAGGAACTCGGTCGGGCCGCCGCTGCGGTCGACAGGGAAGGCCTCCACCGCCCCGCTGTCCGAAACCACCGCGCTCACGTGGGCGTTCCACAGGTAGCGGCACATCTCCTCTCCCTGGTCGATGCCCGGCATGGCCCCCGCCCGAGCCGCTTCCGCCCGCTCACCGGCCGGCAAACCCCGGTACCAGGCCGAGAATCCGGTGTGGATGATCAAAATGTCCCCGGCCGCCAGCTCGACGGCTGAACGGCGCCGGGCCGCCTCGAGGTCCTCGACCGAGAAGGCGATGCGGGTCCCGGGGTGGTAGTCCCGGCCGGCCGCCTCGAAGGTGCGCACCATGTCGAGCAGGACCGCTCGTCCCGCGATCCCCCGCCTGGCCCAGTGCTCGATGCCGTTGCGCCGGCCGTGGGCAACGTCGTCTTCGGTAGCGCCGTTGTAGAACACGCCCGGGCCATAGCCGACGTGGCCGAGGGAGTCCCACTGGCTCGAGGCCTGGGGGAAGAAGTTGTCGTACACGTCGTCGAAGCTCAGTGCCCCTGGGGCGTGAACGACGGTGCGCCGGGGCACGCCACGGCTCGCAAACAGGGCGGGAGCGAACCCGTCGATTGGAGCGTCCAAAGGGAAGCAGGCGCCGCGCTTCACGAGCGAGACCGCATGGCGCACCCGTTCGGGGGTGAGCAGGTTGAACAGGCCGACATTGTCGTCCTCGCCGAAGATCCCCCACGCGCTCCGGCCGCCCTCAGGCGCGGAAGGGAGCTGGTCGTAGTCCGGCAGTTCCGATGGTACGGGCACGGATTCTCCTTGTCGGAATAATGGGCTGCGAGGGGCCAAAGCTATAGTCGGTTCCCGCCCAGAAAGGGGGTTCTGTGACGATCGAGAGATTCCCGGTGGAAGAGGGAGCGATCATGTTGTTCGCCCGCGCCATCGGCGACCCCAACCCGGTGTACTCGGATGTGGGGAAGGCCCGTGATACCGAGGTCGGGGGGATCATCGCCCCGCCGACGTTCGTGCAGTCGAGCGCCCAGTTCGATCCCGACTACCACCTGCGCCCCAAGCTGGGCCAACCGTGGTCTGGTTCGGGCCGCAACCCGACCGGCGTGGTACGCGAATCTGGTGGCGGTCCCTCCCTGACCCGCGGGCTGCACGCCGAACAGGAGTTCACCTATCACCGCCCGCTCCGGCCCGGAGACGTTCTACAGGCCACGACCGAGCCCGGCAAGGAGTGGGAGAGGCAGGGGCGATCGGGCAAGCTTGTCTTCCGCGAGAGGATCACGGAGTACCGCGACCAGGCGGGTGAGCTGGTGGTAACGGCCCGCAGCGTAGGCGTGCAGACCGAGCGCCCGGTTACCGAGGAGAGCTGATGGCCCTTCAAGCGAGCCGGTTGGCCGTCGGCGATCGGCAGGAAGCCGTCCTCGTAGACGACCTGACCCGGACCCAGATAGTTCAGTACGCGGGAGCGTCGGGCGACTACAACCCCCTTCACAGCGACGAGATCTTTGCCACCAAGGTCGCCGGCTACCCCTCGGTGTTCGCCCACGGCATGCTCACGATGGGCATGACCGGCCGGCTCCTGACCGACTGGGTCGGCGACGGACGGCTTCTCCGCTACGGTGCCCGCTTCGTGAAGCAGGTCTGGCCCGGCGACACGCTCACGGCCACCGCCGAGATCACCGGGCTACGAAGCGCCGACGGAATGCCCGTGGCCGACATCAAGGTCGAGACCCGCAATCAGGAAGGGGACATCGTCCTGACCGGTACGGCCAGCGCCCGCCTCGATCCCTGAGGTCGTGATGCGAGGCAGCCCTGTGATCATCGAGGCGGCCATCAACGGGGCCACCAGCAAAGAACGCAACCACCACGTCCCGCGCCTGCCAGAGGAGATCGCAGCCGACGCCCTGGCCTGCATCGAGACGGGCGCGGCGATCATTCACAACCACATCGACCGCTTCAATATCAGCGAAGCGGAGGCCGCCGACCGGTATCTGGAGGGCTGGCGACCCGTGTTGGCCGCCCGGCCCGACGCCTTGGTCTACCCGACCATCCACTTCGGCCCCCCGATGAGCTACGAGCATCTCGTACCGCTGGCCCGAAGCGGCCTCCTGCGCCTAGGGCTCACCGATCCCGGTTCGGTGAACCTGGGGGGAGCCGGTCCGGATGGGATCCCCCGGCGCGGGATGGTCTATGCCAACTCCTTCGACACGATCAGGCGGGCCTTCGAGATCCACCACGAATATGGGCTCGGCCCGAGCCTGGCCATCTACGAACCGGGATTCCTCCGCACCGCGCTGGCGTGGTGGAGGGCGGGGCAGCTCCCCGCCGGCGCCATGGTCAAGCTCTACTTCTCTACCGAGCGGGGCCTGCTCGGCGCGCCGTTCGGGCTGCCGCCCACCGCCCGCGGCCTGGCCGCCTATCTCGAGCTGCTCGAGGGATGTGATCTCCCCTGGGCCGTCTCGGTAGTGGGTGGCGACGTGACTTCTACCGAAGTGGCCCGGGCGGCCCTGGATGCCGGCGGCCACCTGCACCTCGGCCTCGAGTTCTACTGGGGGCCCGACACCCCGACCAACGCCGAGCTGGTCGCCCGGGCCGTGGGGTTGTGCCGAGAGGCGGGCCGCCCGGTAGCGAGCCCGGACGAGGCGGCCGGGATACTGCGGCTGCCCCGCTGAGGGCGAGAAGCTCGGCGCAGGCACTCAGCTGGGTAGGCCCACGGCAAGGGACGCGGCCACGGCCGGCTTGCGCAGCTTCCAGATGAACGCGTCGTAGAAGAAGTGCACCGCCCCGATGGTCAGCGCCCCTACCACCAGCACCGGATCAGGCGCCAGCCGGTAGAGCAGGACGAACGCGGCGGTGGCGGCGGCGCCGTAGACGACGAAGAACCAGGCCCGCCCCCCAGGCCGGCGGGCCATTCCCCCGAGCGGGCCGGGGTGGACCGCCTCGGAGCCCACCGACCGGCCCACCAGCACGAAGTACTCGATCGAGTGAGAGGCGACGAACCCCATCACCGCGGCCACCGGGTCGACCATCGCCCAAACGAACAACCCGGCTGTCGATCCCACATAGACCCACTTGCCCGCGTTCTTCCCGACGGGGCGGCCCGATCCCAGTTCACCCGAGAGCCACCGGGCCGTCAGGTAGGCGGCCGCCGCGCCCGCCAGAGCCACACCGACAGTGGCCTCTGGACCGAGGCTGGCGAGGATGCGGGCCGCGTCGGCGCCCACGGTCCCGCTCGAAAGGCGTTCGAGGGCTCCGTGAAGCCGCCCGCTGGCCGCGCACCACAGGAGGGGCACCAGAAACCAGGCGACGAGCATGAGTCGCTCCAGCGGACCCAGGCCGTCCCCGGCCTTGCGCCCATAGATGCGTACGATCCCGTAGCGCTGCATGAGGATGTGCTCCGCGTTCCACAATCCCCCGACGACCGCGACGCTGTCATGCTCAAGTGGGTTGCCACCACGATCACCGCCACGGCGGCCGCCGGGGCCCAGAGGAAGAGCCGCTTGTGCGAGGCCAGGCGCCACGGGCTGGCATAAACCAACGGGAAGGTCAGCGGCTGGTGAACGAACGACAGGAACATCACGCCGGCGAACAGAGCGCGCAGGCTGGCGGGGTGACTCTCGATCAGGTGGCCGGCCAGGGCGAAGGGCACCCAGCTCGTGGCCAGCGCCGCGTCGGCCCAGGGGCCGAGCATCCAACCCGACGGCGCGGTCGCGACCCGGTCGGCCCGGGCAGCACCAACCATGGTGACCATCAGTTGAGCCGGGCTCGCAGATCCGAGGCCTGGGCCACCAACTTGGCGCGGGCCGGCGATTCGGCCAGGGTGCTCGCGGCTCGCTCGAGCACGCCGGAGGCGGTATCGAGGCGCCCGAGGCCGGCCAGGCGGGTGGCGAGGTGGACCCGGTCACCGACGGGAGCGTCGGGGATGGGCACCCGCATGTCGGTCACCCAGGCCAGCGCCTTGTGATCACCTCGGCGCTCGAAGCTGCGGTCCAGGTTGGCCAGCATCCGGGTGAGGATGGCCCAGGTCCCGGTGGTAGCGAGCATCTCGGGGGTCAGGCGGCCGGCACCTGCGGTGACGGCCTGGAGGAGCTGCTCGCATCCACCGTGGTCGAGTCGCCGGCCCGCGTCGAAGGCATCGATGAGCTGGCCCGGCGCGGCCGGATCGCGAACCAGGAAATGCCCGGGCATGCCTACCGCCTGAAGCTCGACCCCGCAGCGCCGCCCGACCTCGATCAAAACGACTGAGAGCGAGATGGGTATCCCGAGGCGGCGGTCGAGCACCTGATCGAGGTAGGAGTTGTCCGGGTCGTCGTAACGGTCGCGGTTGCCCCGCAGGCCCAGCCGACCGAAGAGAAGCTGGCACAGCTCGGATGTGTCAGGGGCATTGACCCGACCGGCCAGCTCGTCGAGCCGGGCCAGCTGCTCGTAGACGTCCAGGGCAGGATTGGCCCGGGCACTGATCAGCAACGCCGCCTCGTCAAGGGGAACCCGTGCTTCGGGTAGCCGCATCAGCTCGGCCCAGCGGCCCGGGACGTCCATCTCTGAAGCGTACCGGCGAGCCCCGGCGGTAGGCCCGCTCCTCAGCCACCCTGACGCCTGACCGCCTTGTCGGCTCCTCAGTACCTCGTCAACTACTCAGTGCTCATCTACTCAGTGCTTATCAGGAGATCGCCGACCTGGAGCAGCTCGGCTATGCGCTCCACCGGGCGGCTGGGGCGGCTGACAGCAAAGCGACGCCCACTCCGGCGCACGATCCCGGCGGCCTGGATGAGGGCATCGAACCCTCGGGCGTCGACGAAGGAAACCCCGGCCAGGTCGATGTCCACCTGGCCGACGTCGGGACGCAACACCTCCCCGACACCTTCCATGAGCCGGGCCGCGGAGAACGGGTCGAGCTCACCTGATACCGACACCGTCGCCACTCCCGACCGGACGAGCGAGGAGACACGGAGCACCTCGCAGGCCAAGTCGTCAGCCGGCATCTCGCTGGTCATCTCCAGTTCCCGGGCACCGCGACCTTGCTGACTGCCACACCTATGACTGCCACACCGCTCACCGGCACCCTGGGTCCCAACGTTGTCTGACAAGATGGTGCAGAGACTTTACAACAGTTGAGCCCCCGCTTCAATCCTCCCGAGGGGGCTATCCCGCTGTGCCGAGCGAGCCAAGCTGGGCTCAGCAGCAGACGGGCAGCCCATCGGGCGAGATCGCCGCTTGGGTGGTCGTGGTTTGCGCTATTACGCTAGCGCTTGCCGGCCCCACTCCGACAGCCAGGGTCCCGAACCCGAGGCTCAACGAACAGATCGCGGTCAGCGCAGACAGTAGAAATTTCATTTTCTCTCCCCCCTTGCTTTAAGGGACAAAAATCCCGGCGGCCCCTGCCGTCGGTCGAGTGCATGTGAATGGCCTTCCATCTCTCTTTGAGAGTGGACCGACAACACCAAGTTTACGGCAGTTGTCAAGTTACATTACGTGCCACCCGGCCGCAACCCGCTCTCAGTAAAGTTGGGGTGTGGACGCACGTGACATGGGAGCCCGCATCCGCAAGCTGCGCCGAGAACAGGGGCTGACCCAGGCCCGGCTCGGAGGAACCCGACTCTCCGAGAGCTACGTGTCATTGATCGAGTCAGGGCGACGCACACCCCCGCCCGACGTGCTCGCCTACCTCGCTCAGAAGCTGGGGTCCACCGTGGAGGTGCTGCGAGGCGACGCGGACGGTCCGGACGCCGCCCAGGCCGAGCTGCTGATCCGGCGAGGTGAATGGGAAAGCCGCTCAGGGCAAGTCGGGCGAGCCATCGCCCACCTCGAGGAGGGCGTCGACCTCGCGTCGCGCCTCGGTCTACCCGTGCTGCTGTCCCGGGCGCGGGTATCGCTGGCCCATGCCCTGGAAGCCGACGGCCGCCTCCGGGATGCCGCACAGGCCTGGGAAGAAGTATTGGCGCACGGGGAGGGCGATCCCCGCAACACACCGTGGGCGGCGGCCACGGTCGGCTTGAGCCGCTGCTGTCGAGAGATGGGCGATCTCGAGCGGGCCATCGAAGTCGGCGAGGCCTTCTGGCAATACCCCAGCCAGATTTCGAGCGGCCCGGAAGATCGGGTGCTCGTCGGTGCCACCCTTCTCGGGGCCTATCTGGAGATCGGGGACCAGGCCCGGTGCCGGGATCTGGCCGAAGAGCTGGTCGCCCTGGCCGAGACGGCCGAGACCCCAAAGGCGACGGGGGCGGCCTACTGGAACGCGGCCATCGCAGCCGAAGCCGAAGGACGCGTCGCCGACGCCCTACGGCTGGCCGAGAGGGCCCAGGCCGAGCTGGCCCAGACCGAAGACGTGCGAAACCGAGCCCGGCTCCAGACCGCGCTGGCCGGACTTCACTTGCGAATGAAGCCGCCTGACGTGCAGGAAGCCCTACGTTTGCTGCACGCTGCGGAGCCGGTCCTCCAGCAGTTCGCCAGCCCGGTGGACGTCTGCTACTGCCGGACCGAACTGGCCCGAGCCCACCTCAGGGTCCAGGAGTTCGACCGGGCCATCGAGATCGCCAGCGCCACCATCGAGGACCTCAACCGATCGGGTGAAGCGCGCATCGAGACGGCCAGGACGTTGATGGTCCGGGCCCTGGCTCTGAGCGCTATCGAAGCGCGCGACGAAGCCTCCGCTGACGCTTTCGAAGCGGCCATCCTCCTCGAACATCTGGGCGCCGGCCGTCAGGCTGCCTCCATCTGGACCGAGCTGGCCGAGCTCTACGTGGAGCTGGGCGATTCCGAGAAGGCCATCGAGGCCTTCCGGCGGGCCACGACCATCCTCGGCGCCAAGCGCACGCCCGGCCACGAGGACAGCGACGGTGCCCGACCGGTGCCCAAGCGCTCCGCCGAAGCGGGCTAGACCAGGCGCTGGTTCCAAACCAGCGCACCTGCCGATGCCAGGACCAACAGGACCAGCCCGATCCCTATGAACCACGCGGTGACGTCCCGGTGGTGCACGTCGTAGCCCACGGCCCGGCCGATCTCGTTGTAAACCGACTTGAGCTGGCCTGCGCTCTGGGCGCTGAAGGTCCGCCCGCCGGTCGCCGAGGCGATCTGGGCCATGGCATCGGGGTCGGCGGGGACAGGGATGAGCTCCCCACCGATGGTCACTGTGCCGTCGGCAGTGCCGAAGGCGATGGTGTTGATCTTGACCCCGGCTGCCTTGGCGTTCGCCGACTCGTTGCTGGTCGACTCCGACGGGGACATGCCGTTCTCGCCGATGGTCGGCGAGCCGTCGCTCATCAGCACGACGGTTCCGGGCGCCTTGGCATCGTTCTTGGCGACCGGGACGGCCCGGATGGCCTGCAACGACAGGTTGATGGCGGAGGCCGTGGCCGTCCCGCCACCAGGCTGCAGACCGTTGATGGCCGCCAGCAAAGTGGCTCGGTCGGTGGTCGGGGCGACCAGCACGCTGGCGTTGGTGGAGAACGAAACGAGACCCACTTGCACGCCGGGAGGCAGCGCCTGCACGAACCGTCGGGCTGCTTGCTGGGCGGCGGCCAGCCGGTCCGGGGTGACGTCGGTGGCGACCATCGACCCGGAGGTATCGAGGGTCAACACCACCGTGGCGCGCTGTTTGGCGGTGCGTACCACGTTGGCCGGCTCGGCAAACCCAAGCACCACCGATACCAGCCCCAGAAGCAGAACGCCAGCGGGCACGTGGCGCTGCCAGCCTGGACGCCGCGGCGCGACAGACGCGAGGAGATCGACGCTCGAGAAGCGGACCGCCGCAGCCCGCCGGCCGCGTTGGGCCCATAGGTACGCTCCGAGAAGCAGTAGCGGCGCGACGACGAAGACCAGGCGCCAAGACGCCAAGAAGGTCATCGCCCCGCCCAGACCCGGACCCGTGAGCCGCGGAGGGCTCCCCGGATGGCTACGAAACGGGCGAAGTCGATGAGCCAGTCCCGGTCCGTAGACAAGTGCAGGTGCTCGGCCCCGGCGCTGACCAGGTCGGCCCGGATCCGTTGATGGCGTTCGGCGGCGGCCGCCTCGAAGCGGGTCCGCAGGGCCGCCGAGTTGGTCTGGACGTGGAGGCGCCGGCCGGTCTCCGGATCGATCACCCCGAGGATTCCGATGTCGGGCAGGCGAAGCTCCCGGGGATCGGTGACCTGCACCCCGACGACCTGGTGGCGCAGGGCCAGTCGCGACACCGAGGTCCGCCAGTCCGAACCGTCCAAGAAGTCCGACACCACGACCACCTGGCCCCTCTGGCGCTTGGACCGGTTCAGGCTGTCCAGGGTGGCGGCCAGGTCCGCCTTCGGGCCGGGGCCTCGGTGGGTTCGAGGCGATTCGTACAGCGAGGAGAGGGCAGCCATCATAGATACCCGTCCGCTGCGGGCCGGAACCCGCATCAGGTCGTCTCCCCCACCGATCAACAGCCCGAGGCGGTTCCCATGGCGGGCCGTCAGGAAGCCGAATGCGGCCGCCGCGGCCAGGACCAAGTCCCGCTTCTCACATTGTGCGGTGCCGAAGTCGAGGCTGGCCGAACGGTCCGCAACGACCCACGTCTCCATCTCCGTGTCGGCGTCTGTGGTCCGCACGTGGGGCGTCAGGGCTCGAGCCGTGAGGTTCCAGTCCATGCGCCGGGCGTCGTCTCCCGGCTCGTAGGGTCGGGCCCCCGACCGTTCGGTCCCGGGTCCGGCGGCCACCGCCAAGTAGTCACCTGTGAGCATCCCGTCCAACCTGCGGGTCACCTGCAACTCGAGACGCCTGAGCGTGGCCGCTTTGGCGGCCACGCTCGCCGGTTCGGTCATGCTGCTCCCGGGCTGGGCAGCGCTTGTACGCCACGCAGAGCTTCGTCCTGGTGGGGCGCAATACGCGGTTCGGGCACCTTGTGCAGTACCTGCTGGACGACCTGCTCGATGCCCACTCCCTCGGCCAGGGCGTCGTAGCTCAACATGATGCGGTGGCGCAGCACCTCGGGCGCCACGTCGTGGATGTCGGTCGGGACCACGAAGCGCCGGCCCCGGAGCAGGGCCAGGGCCCGACCCGCGCTCAGCAGCCCGAGCGTGGCCCGGGGGCTGGCACCGAGCTCGACCTGAGCGGCCAGCTCGGGTGCGTTCCATCCGGCCGGATCACGAGTGGCCATGACGAGGCGGACCGCGTAGTCGGCGACGGCATGGTGGACGAACACCTCGTCTGCGGCATGCTGGAGCGAGGCGAGCTGGTCGAGGC
>JAFAWZ010000166.1 GCA_019241495.1 Acidimicrobiales bacterium
GAGGCCGACCACGGCGCCCACCTCAGCCACCCGGCCCAGGTCGCCGAGCTGATCCGCCGGGCCGCGCTCCTCGGCCACGCTCCTAGCTAGGCACCGGGCGCCGGGGGTTTAGGCCGGGCCTAAGTGCCAGGTCGGAAAGTGGCCCGCCCAGTATTTGCGTCCTCTTGAGTTTCTTAGTGGTCACTATTGACCGACGGTGCAAAAAGTCAACCCCCTTCCGCGTTGCCTCCCGACGCAGGGCGATGGGACCATCTTGGAGATGCCATCTGGAGGCGAAGGATGACCCATCCCCGGAGAAGCTGTCGAAAAACCCCTTCCAGATGAGAGACGCCGGCCGTTCGCCCAGGTTCTATTCGGCGCAGGACCCAAAAGGTCCTTGCCATGTTTAGAAGCACGAACAGTCGGCATCTCTCTTCAGCGAGTCTTCCGACAGCCTCCGACGTGGTGGTCGTCGGAGGCGGTCCGGCCGGCGCCGCCGCCGCCATCACCCTCGGCCGGCTCGGAAGAACGGTCACCGTGGTGGACAAGGCCACCTTCCCCCGCGACAAGTGCTGTGGCGACGGCCTGACCACTGCGGCCCTCCGGCGGGTCGAGAATCTCGGGCTCGACCCCGGCCGGGTCGAGTCGTGGCAGCCGGTGTTCGACGTATCAGTGGTCACCACCGGCGGTCGGCAGGTAAGCCTGCCCCTACCGACTGGAGCCGGAACCTTCGCCGTGTCGGCCCGCCGGAGGGACCTCGATGCCGCCTTGTTGGACCTGGCCCGCGTCGCCGGGGCCCGCGTGATCGAGGGCCAGGCGGTGGCCGGAGTGCGGCCGGCTCCCGACGCCAAGGCGGTCGAAGTCGACCTGGAGGACGGCTCCCGCATAGTTAGCCGTTACTTGATCGCAGCCGACGGCATGTGGTCGTCGGTCCGCAAGTCTCTTGGCCTCACCGAGGCGAAGTACCTCGGTGAATGGCAAGCCGGCCGGCAGTACTTCGAGAACGTCGGGCCGGCCGCCCGCCAGCTCTGGGTCTGGTTCGAGCCGGACATGGTGCCCGGATACGCCTGGTCGTTCCCGTTGCCCAACGGCACAGCCAACGTCGGCTACGGGGTACAGCGCCCTGACCACCGAGTTGGCGCCCCAGACGGGCTGCGAGGACAACGCATCGACCTCGCGGCACGCCCTCACATCGCCGAGGTTCTCGGCCCCGAGGCCCGCCCGATCGGCCCGTGGCGGGCCTGGCCCATCCCGGCGCGCATCAGCTCGGCTCCGCTCACCGCCGTCGGGGGGAGGGTGCTCTTCGCCGGGGACGCGGCGGGGGCGTGCGACCCCATGACCGGCGAAGGAATCGCTCAGGCGCTGGAGACGGGCGAGATGGCGGCGCGCGCCCTTGCCCAGGCCGGCCCCCAACGGCCCGCCGAGGCGGGCCGGCGTTATCGCCGCCAGGTCCGCTTCGGGCTGGCCGTCGACGACGCCCTGGCCCGGGGGCTGTCCAAAGTGCTGGCCCAGCCGACCGGATCGGGTCGGGCTCTCGCCCTGGTCGACACGGCCGAGTGGTACCGCCGCCACTTCTCCCGCTGGATGTTCGAGGACTACCCGAGGGCGATCCTGGTCACGCCCCATCGATGGCGCCGGTCCATGTTCAACCGGCCCGGAGTGTACACCCCGGGCGCACCCGGCGTACCCGGGTTGCCTCAGCCGGTTGGCCGGGGCCAGCAAGGGACCACTACGGTCGGCGCCCATGGCTGAAATCGGGTTCGACGGCAGGGTTGCGATCGTCACCGGCGCGGGAGGCGGCCTGGGCCGCCAGCACGCACTGCTCCTCGCCGAGCGCGGCGCCCGGGTCGTGGTCAACGATCTGGGCGGTTCGGTAAGCGGCGAGGGCGCCGACAAGAGCGCCGCCGAGTCGGTGGCCCAGGAGATCCGCGACGCCGGAGGCGAGGCCTCGTCGGACGGCAACAGCGTCTCCACCCCCGAAGGCGGCGAGGCCATCGTCCAGACCGCGCTCGACAACTTCGGCCGGATCGACATCGTCGTCAACAACGCCGGCATCCTGCGCGACAAGACCTTCCACAACATGACCCCGGACCTGCTCGAGCCGGTCATCGACGTGCACCTGAAGGGCGCCTTCTACGTCACCCGCCCGGCCTGGATCAAGATGCGCGAACAGGGTTACGGCCGCGTCATCAGCACCTCGTCGAACTCGGGGATCATCGGCAACTTCGGCCAGACCAACTACGGCGCGGCCAAGATGGGCCTGGTCGGCTTCACCCGCGTGCTGGCCGCCGAGGGAGCCAAGTACAACATCAAGGTCAACGCCATCGCCCCCCTGGCCCGCACCCGCATGACCGAGGACCTGATGGGCGACGCCGTGGCCAAGCTCGATCCGGAGCACGTGTCGCCCATCGTCGCCTGGCTGGCCCACGACGAATGCCCCGTCACGGGTGAGGTGTACACGGTCGGCGGAGGGCGCGTGGCCCGTTTCTTCATCGGGATGACCAACGGCTACTACAACCCCAACCTGACCATCGAGGAGGTTCGCGACCACTTCGATCAGATCCGCGACGAGACCGGTTACACCGTGCCGACCCGGCCGGCCCAGGAGTTCGAGCTCGTGTTCAAGATGATCCGGGAAGGCGCCTAGCAGCGGCTACGCCCCGAGCAGGCGGACCCTGTGGCGTAGCCCCCACCGGGATCCCTCGTGGGCCGGGCCGCCCCCGGCCATCACCCATACCTCCTCGGCCCGGCACCGAAGTGGCAGTTTGGTCGCCACATCTGCGGCGATGGGCACGAGCTCGACCCCGTCGCTGGCGTGGGCGACGGTGAGGTGCGGCACCACGTCGTCGAACTCGCCCTCCCACGGCGGGGTGGCGAACCGCTCGGCCAGCCGCCTGGTCAGATCGAGGAACGGCGCCACCGGGTCGGGCGCGATCCACAGCACGCGACGCCCGAACCAGTCGACGCGCGCCAGCTCGAAATCGAAGGCCTTAACGTCCCCCAGCTCGGCGTCCAGCTCGGCCAGCCCGGACGCCGTGATCTGATCCGGGGGAAGCCACGGCACGACCAACGTGATGTGGGCCGGGACGCCGGCGGCCGCCACCGGGTCGTGCTCGAAGCGCCACCGCCCGACGACAGAGTCGGCGACGGGCACAGGTACCAGCAGCGCGCTCTGAAAACGCCCGCTGCTCGTCCCTGGAGTCGCCACTTCCCGAGAGGCTATCCCGGAGCGCCGAAAACGTCCGAGAGCAGCGCCGGCACGGCCACGTCGAGCTGCTCGTAGGTGCAGCTGGCGGGATCCCGGTCGGGCCGCCACCGCCGGAACCGGGCCGTGTGCCGCAGGCGCCGGCCTTGCAGGTGCTCGAATGCCGCCTCTACCACCCTCTCCGGCCGGAGCAGCTCGAAGCTCAGATCCTTACCGGCGTTCCACCGGCTGCCGGCGCCGGGCGCCCGGCCCCCGTCGGCAACCATGAAGTCGGCCCACTGCCCCCAGGGGTGCCCCGCGGCGTCGGGGTCGCGGTAGGGGGCGAGCTCGTCGATGAGCTGCCGGCGCTGAGCAGCGGGGAAGCTGCCGATCACACCCACGTGATGAAGCTCGCCGTTCTCGTACAGGCCCAGCATGAGCGAGCCCACCACCGTCGGGTCCTTCTGGTACCAGCGGAACCCGGCCACGACGAAATCGCCGGTCCGCTCGTGCTTGACCTTGATCATCACCCGCTGGTCGGGCCGGTAGCCGAGGTCGGCCGCCTTGGCCACCACACCGTCGAGGCCGGCTCCCTCGAAGCGCTGGAACCAGTCCCGGGCTACCGCGGGGTCCGACGTGATCGGGGTCAGGTGGATTGGTGGATTCGCGTTCTCCAGAGCTGCTTCGAGCTCCTTCCTCCTCGAAAAAAAAGGAGCTTCTCGAAGGTCCCGATCCCCCATGGCCAGAACGTCGAACGCGACGAAGCGAGCCGGAGTCTCCCGGGCCAACATCTCGATCCGCGACGCCGCGGGATGGATCCGCTGGGACAACAAGTCGAACTCCAAGCCGCCCGGGCCCGCCACCACCACCTCCCCGTCCACCACGCAACGGTCCGGCATCTCGGCTCGAATGGCCTGCAGGACCTCAGGGAAATAGCGGGTGAGGGGCTTGCCGTTGCGGCTGCCCAGCTCCACCTCGTCCCCGTCGCGGAACACGATGCAACGGAACCCGTCCCACTTCGGCTCGTACAGGTAGGACCCGACGGGCAGCGCGGGAGCCGCCTTGGCCAGCATGGGCGCCACAGGCGGCATCACGGGGAGATCCACGTGGCGGATCCTACGAGTTGCCGTGCCTCGAGAGGTGATCGGCGATCTCGTGGACCAACGGAGCTTCCTCCAGGTCTTCCAGCGCGGCTGGCAGGGCCATCGACCAATTCGGCCATCCGCCCGGCTCCGGCCGGCTGGGGGTCCCGGGCATGTTGGGGCGGTCTCCCACCTGGAGAGCGTCCTCCAATGAGGCGGCGAGGAGGAGGCAAGGCGCGGCCGCGAGATCCGCGTAGACCTTGGCAGTAACCTCCTCGACGGGTGTGTCGGGCCCAGTCCCCGTCCTCGCCCGGACCTTGCTCAACAGCGCCTCCGACGACTCCTCGTTGGGCTCCAGGCCGAGACGCAGCTGCGAGTGCACATCCGACCCGGTGACGACGCCGGCCACGGTGGGCAGGTCGTGGGTGGTCACCGCCCCCATGGCCGACACGGGCCACGCCGCCGGCGGGT